>SKFX01000213.1 GCA_007117775.1 Ilumatobacteraceae bacterium | reverse complement strand
GGCTGTTGGCTGGGCTGATCACTTGGTGACGTAGACGACGAACCAGACCGCAGCGAACGCAGCGGCGAGGACGTACCAGTACAGGGCGGTGGCCGAGATCAACTCGGACTCACCCAGGTGGCCACCGAGGAACCGGAAGGCTGCGATCGTGGTCATGATGAGACCGATGATGGCGAGTGCCACCATGAGACCGGTGATGGCGTAGAACACCACGGCATATCCGCCGGCGGCGATCTCAACGCCCATATCCACCCAGATGAACGCCTGGGCGTTGATGAACGCGGCGCCGAGCAACCAGGTCGCACTGAGGGCGAGGCCGGTGTTCATCCGGTCGTGGCGCGCCGCTGCATAGACCGCCCACTGGGCGAAGATGCAGATACCCGCAACGGTCATCAACATGATGTTGGAGGGCACCTCGGAGATGGTGTAAGCCTCGGGGAAGCGCTCGCCAGCATCGACGGCCCGGCTGCGCAACAGCACCCAGATGGCCAACATGGCGCCGACCACCATGGTGGCCGCAACAGAGAACAACGCGGTGGCCACCAACATCTGACGCTTGGGCGGAGCGGGAGCGGGTGCGGGCAGGGCGAGGGTCACGACGGGCTCCCGGCGGTGCTGTGGGTCTTGAGATCGGTCAGAGGTTCAGCCGAGGTCACCGTGGGCACCTCGGGATAGTTGTTCGGCGGTGCCGGCGAGGTGGTGGTCCACTCGATCGTCTGGGCGTCGAAGGGATCATCGCCGACCGTCTCGTCACCACCGGCGAGATAGCTGCGGGCCAGCAGTACCAGCACCGCCAGCACCACCACCAGCATCAGCGCATGGCCCATCAGCACGAGGAGGTTCCACAACTCCATCGGACCAGAGGTGGAGAACACCGGGCTGCGGGCCGGCTGGCCGGCGAATCCTGCGATCAGATAGGGCAGCGAAGCCAGGATCGTGGCGACCACACCGGCGACGGCGAGTCCGGCGACGAGGACGTCGCTCAGGCGACGGCCGGTCAACTTGGGCAGCCACCAGATCACACCGCCCATGACGCCGAGCAGGCCGCCGTACCCGACGTAGACCAGCGCACCCTCTTCGAAGACGGTGCCGATCAACTCGAGGTCTTCGACACCGTGGCCGGCGGTCGCGATCGTGCCGACGAGGACCATGCCGAAACCGAAGAACGACATCAGGAACGCCCCGCTGAAACGGGGCAGACGACGGCTGCCATCGTCATTGGTGGCTGGCTTGGCCGCCAGCAGCGCCACGGCGAAGACCAACAGCAGACCGAGCAGTGGCAGCGCGTTGAACAACAGGAACGGGACCAGCGACTCGGCATCGCCGACGGCGGTGCGCACGACCGCCTGCTGGGCGATCCCGGCGAAGGCCGCCACTCCGACCAGTGCGAGGGCCAGCATCATGACCGGCCGCAGCGGTAGGCGGGTCCGGAAGGTCACCGGCAGCAACTCGGCGAACACACCGACGGCCGGGAGCGCCAAGAGCACCGTCAGGGGCTGGGTGAACAGCCATCCGAGCCACGCCGCGGCGCCCTCGGTGAACACGCCGCCCGCGTAGCGGATATCGACGAACAGGTACACGAGCGTGCCGATCGCGACCGGCAGCACCAACACCACGCCGATCGCGCTGACCAGCGCCGACCAGGTGAACATCGGCACGCGCATCAGCGTCATCCCCGGTGCCCGGGAAGTCAAGATGGTGGTGGCGACGCACACCGCAGCGACCACGAGTCCAATGACGATGAGACCGTGGGCCAACAGGTACAGCTCCACCATCTGACGGTCCGCACCAGCGGTGCTGCCATCGTTGAGCAGCGCGTAGACCGCCAAGACCACACCGGCCAACCACGTGTAGTAGGCGCCATGGGCCAGGCGGGCAAAGGCCAACGACCGCGCCCCGACCTGCAGCGGCACCACCGCGATCGCGAGACCGATACCGAGCGGTGCCAGCACCGCCAAGACGAGGCCGAGGCGGAAGCCCTCGAAGAACTCATTGACCACCGGCAACTGGAACACCAGCGCGTCGGTGGAGATCCGCTCGATGCCGAGCAGCACACCGAACACTGCGGTGAGCAGCGCCACGACGAGGCCGGTCGCGATGAAATGCATGCCGATCCGCTTGTGATCGGTCGTGGTGAACCATTGCCCCACCGCCTGCAGCGTCGACCCGAGGCGGTCTGCGGCCTCGGTCACTCCTGCGGGCGGCTGCACCGTCGCCGACGCATCGGCTCGGGGGGCGGCGGCATCTGGGTCGATCGTCGTCATTGACTGTGTGCTCGCTTCTCGTTGCTGTCTCGGAGTCGTCGATCAGACGGTACGGAACCGGGCGCGCTGGCGCCGTTCGATTCACAGACTACTGCGCTGGGGCGCTCCGCACTGAAATCCGAATGCTGCGCCGTGGCGCGCTCTGATCGACGTGATCGGCCCGGTCGGCGACACCGTGCACGCGACGCGATCATGACACGCCGTGGCGGACGAACACATCGAGCATCATGGCGGCGAACAACAGGGTCACATAGGTGATGGAGAAGCCGAACACCCGCATACTCGCGCTCGGCGTCGGCGTGCGGGCCAGCCAGATCGTCGATCCGATGAACATCGCGCCGAGGACCACGGCGCTGACGCCGTAGATCCACCCGAACCCGCCGACGGGGATGAGCACCAAGGTGACGGCCACCAGCACCACCGTGTAGCCGATCATCTGACGGACCGCTGCGCTGAGTGGGACCACCGAGGGCAGCATCGGCACATCAGCGGCCCGGTAATCATCCGCGTACTTGATCGCGAGCGCCCAGAAATGCGGTGGGGTCCACAGGAACATGGCGATGAACAGCACCACCGGGGTCCAGGACAGCGATCCGGTCACCGCCGCCCAGCCGACCAGCACCGGGACCGCTCCCGCCGCACCGCCGATGACGATGTTCTGGGTGCTGGTCCGCTTCAGCCACAGCGTGTACACCCCGACATAGAACGCCGTGGCGGACAGCGCAAGCACCGCCGCGAGCAGATTCGCACCCCACCAGAGCACGGCGAAGGCCAACACCTCGAGCACCGCCGCGAACGCGAGTGCCCGCGCCGGTTCGATACGGCCGGTCACCAGCGGTCTGTTGCGGGTCCGCTCCATCAGCGCGTCGATATCGCGGTCGACGTACATGTTGATGGCGTTCGCACCCCCAGCTGCGAGCGCTCCACCGATGATCGTGATGACCACGAGAGCGGTCGGAGGCCATCCCTGCTGGGCGACGACCATCGTCGGGACCGTTGTGATCAACAACAGCTCGATGATCCGGGGTTTGGTCAGCGCGAGATAGGCACCGAACTGTGAGGTCGGGATGCGCTTGGACCCATGCGCGATTCCTCCGGGGGCCAGTCGGGATGGGACGAGAGGTCGACTACCGACGGCCATAACGACCTCAATCTACGACACTGCCGGCGTTCGGCCAACGCCGGCAGCGAGGATCACAGACCGCTGCAACGGCGCCGCAGACCACCACCATGGGCCACCAGCACCGGAGAACACCACGACACCGGTGCGTCCGATCAACCGACGCGCCACACTGGAGGGGTGACGAATTCCACGCCACGGCGGCCCACGGTGGTCAACGCTCGCTGGTCGGCGAGCGCGACCAGCGCCGTCGGGGGTCTGCGCCACGGACAGCCGACGGCCACAGTGACGGCGACCGACACCGGCACCGTCACCGAGATCGAACCCGATCAGGCCACCGAGGTGGACCGGCCGTGGGTGGTCATCGTGTGGAACGACCCGATCAATCTGATGAGTTACGTCACCTGGGTGCTGCAGAAGCTGTTCGGGTATTCGATCGAGAAGGCGACCGAGTTGATGCTCGACGTCCACCACAAAGGACGCGCCGCAGTGGCCGAGGGCACTCGAGAACAGGCCGAGATGCACGTCTTCCGGCTGCATGAGCACGGCCTCTGGGCAACGATGGAACACGATCGGTGAGACCTCGGGGACGATGATGGCCTTCAGACGCAGACCGATACGACGGACACGCCACGGCTATCGCGTCGAGTTGTCCGATGACGAGCGCGCCGTGCTGGTCCGTATGGTCGATGAACTCGCCGGACTGCTGCGCGCCGGTGAGGCACCGCAGCGGCTCTTCCCCACCGCCTATCCCAATGATCCCGAACGCGATGAGGAGTACCAGCGACTCATGCGCGATGAGTTGCTCTCCAGCCGACTCGCAGCCATCGAGGTGATGCACACGATGCTCGCCGGCGGCGACCCCGACGAGCATGACCCCGGCGATCCGGCCGCTGACATGACATTCACCGAAACGCAGTTGGTCTCGTTCATGCAGTCACTCAATGCGCTGCGCCTGGTGCTCGGCGAAATGCTCGATGTCGGCGAGGACCCCGACCATGAGGTGGCCGAGGGATTGCAGGACAGTCCCGAGCATCACCTCTACCAATATCTCTCCTGGCTGCTGGAGTGGTGCGTGCGGGCGCTGTCACGCTGAGCTGCATTCGTGGCACTCACCGGAATCACGATCGCGGATCTCGACCCATCGGGATGTGGAACCCGGCTGGCGCACTGCTAGATTCATCATGCTCTCAACGAGACGAGGCACCTGCCCCCATCGTCTAGTGGCCTAGGACACCACCCTTTCAAGGTGGCGGCACGGGTTCGAATCCCGTTGGGGGTGCCAGACGCTCCGATTCACTCGGTGCGTCGAACCGGACCGGCGGTGACCACCGCTGGATCGGAACTGAAGAACACTGGTCCCGTGGTGAAGTCAGGAGTTCACGCCGGCCTGTCAAGCCGGAGGTCGCGGGTTCAAATCCCGTCGGGACCGCTACGACCACGCACGAATCCGATCGACGATTCGCAGCGGATGGTCGTGTGGGTCGAGTAGCTCAGTTGGCAGAGCGTCCGCCTGAAAAGCGGAAGGTCACCGGATCGACGCCGGTCTCGACCACCGGACAGCGACCAGAACACTGGTCAGGGGGTGAGATGTCCTCTTCAATCGTGGATCTGATCCTGCTACGGCGCCGAGCACCTGTCATGAGACAATGAACGCTCCGCTGGGCCCGAGGCTGCGATCCACCGGTGGTGACTCGACCGCTCCTCAATCACTCCCCGGAGACGAGCGTCCCTCACATGAGGTGCGCGTCGATGCGCACCTCGGAACCCGCGTCCATGTGGTCGGTGCCCGTCAGGGACGGCCGAACCTCCCGTCGACCGGCTGTCCGTTCTGTATCGGTGGCCTCGAAGCACCCGAACCCTATGAGGTGCGCTCGTTCGCGAACCGCTGGCCGGCCATGCCCGGCGATCGCTGCGAGGTCATCCTCTACACCCCGAACCATGACGCCGATCTGTGGTCGCTCGGACGCCGCGGCGTGCGACGGGTCATCGATCTGTGGGCCGAGCGCACCGAGATCCTCGGAGCGCGACCCGATGTGGATTTCGTGCTGGTGTTCGAGAACCGCGGCGCCGAGGTCGGCGCCACCATCTCGCATCCGCACGGCCAGATCTACGCCTATGACCACATCCCGGATCGACCCCGCCGCCGCCTCGATGCCGGCTGGCGTCCCGATCCCGATCCGGGCCGCCGCCTCGTGACGAGATCGGGGACATGGAGCGCCGTGGTTCCCCATGCGCCGAGCTTCCCCCTCGAGGTGTCCATCGCGGCTGAGACCCCCCTCGGGGATCTGGTCGCCGCCGATGACGCGATACGCGATGATCTGGCGATGCTGCTCGTCGATGTCTTCGCCCGCCTCGACCAACTCTTCGACCGACCGCTGCCCTACATGATGTGGCTCAACCAGCGACCGACCGACGGGGCGTATCGCGATGCATGGTTCAACATCGAGATCGTGTCGCCGTGGCGCGCCGCGGGGGTCCAGCGGTTCATCGCCGCCGCCGAGGTCGCCTGTCAGGAGTTCTTCAACCCGGTGATCCCCGAGGACCTCGCCGAACGCCTCCGCTGTCTGCCCGGGCCGGCCTGAACGGTGCTGCCCGCCATCGGCACCATCGCCCCGTGGGCTGATCCGACCATCACCGCCATCGGTCGCCACCGCATGCATGTGCCCCTCGGCGGCACCGAGTCGATCAGCCTCGACGGGCAGTGGTCCTTCGAACGCTGGGATCATCCCGGCCTGGTCCCCGAATCAGCCATCAACGGCCCCGCACCCACCACGACGGTCTCGGTGCCGGGCAACTGGACCCTGCAGGACACCGTCGACCTGCCGCACTACACCAACGTGGTGATGCCCTTCGCTGAGGTGCCACCGCATCTGCCGGTGATCAGTGCCACCGCGGTGTACCGGCGATCGATCTCAGTGCCCGCCGGAGATGACCGGGTCTTCGTGCGCATCGAGGGTGCCGAGAGCGTGCATGCGGTCTATCTCGACGGCGCATTCGTCGGCTACGGGACCGACAGCCGGCTGCCGAGCGAGTACGAGATCACCGAACGGGTCCGCAGTGACGACAGCACGAACAGCGCTGGCAGCGAGCACGATCTGGCGATCGTCGTGGTGCGCTACAGCGCGCAGAGCTATCTCGAGGATCAGGACCAATGGTGGATGGCGGGTCTGCATCGATCGGTCTCACTCGAGATCCGACCGAGGACCCATGTCCACGATGTGGTCTGCGAGGTCGACTACGACCCGACTGATGCCAGCGGCCGTCTCGACGTGATCTGCGAGGTGGAACCCGACACCGGTGGACTGCCGCGCGACTGGACCACCCGGGTACGCATCATCGACCCCACCGGGGCACCGATCGCCGAGCCGACCCTGCAGCGGGTCCCGCACCGCACCCATGCCACCAACCGCTTCGACGGCCATCGCACCCGACATCGCCACCGCATCGAGATCGCCCGGCCATGGTCGGCTGAGGCACCGGATCTGTATCGCGTCGAGGTGGACCTCATCGATGCCGACGGCGAGGTGGTCGATTCGGTGCACACCCGCTGCGGGCTGCGCCGCGTCGAGATCCGCGATCGCCGCCTGCTCATCAACGACCGACCGGTGTGGATCTTCGGGGTCAACCGCCATGACCACCATCCAGATCGCGGCAAAGCCGTCACCGAAGAGGACATGCGCGCCGATCTGGTCGCGATGCGCGCCCACAACATCACTGCGGTGCGCACCGCCCACTATCCGAACCATCACCGGTTCTACGACCTGTGCGATGAACTGGGCATGTACGTCATCGATGAGGCCAATGTCGAGGGCCACGCCTTCAACACCTCGATCTGCCATGACGAGCGGTATCGGTCGAGTTTCGTCGAGCGCGGCGCACGGATGGTGCAGCGCGACCGCAACCATCCGTGTGTGATCGTGTGGAGCCTCGGCAATGAGACCGGCTACGGAGCGAACCATGACGCGATGGCCGGCTGGATCCGACGCGTCGACCCGTCGCGGCCACTGCACTATGAGGGAGCGGTGTTCCACGGAGACCATCACGATCCCGATGGGGTGCTGCCCCTCGACGTCGGGCGCGCCAACGCCGACCCGGTCTTCGATCCCGCCGATGCCAATCCGAACTGGATCGATGG
>SKFX01000247.1 GCA_007117775.1 Ilumatobacteraceae bacterium | reverse complement strand
CCGATCCGCACCCCGCTGGTGACGAACGGGCTGCGCGGGTCATCGGGGATGGCGTTCTTGTTGAGGGTGATCCCGGCCTCATCGAGGGTGGCCTGGGCCTGTTTGCCGGTGAGTTCAGCATCGAACGGACGCAGGTCGACGATGATCATGTGGGTGTCGGTACCGCCAGACACCAAGCGGAAGCCCTCGGCGACGAGCTGGTCAGCGAGTGCCGACGCATTGGCGACGATGCCATGGGCATAGTGCCCGAAGCTGGGGTCCGCTGCCTCGCGGAACGCGATCGCCTTCGCGGCGATGGCATGCTCGAGGGGCCCACCCTGCCAACCGGGGAACACCGCCTTGTCGATCGCCGCCGCGTGCTCAGATGTGGTCAGGATGCAGCCACCGCGCGGGCCGCGCAGGGTTTTGTGGGTGGTGAACGTCACCACATCGGCATAGGGCACCGGATTCGGATGTGCGCCGCCGGCCACGAGGCCGGCGAGATGTGCGATATCGAACAGCAATAGCGCGCCGACCTCATCAGCGATCGCCCGGAACGGCTCGGGATCGAGCCGACGCGGGTAGCTGGTGGTGCCGGCCACGATCATGCGCGGCCGATGCTCGAGGGCCAGATCGCGCAATTGGTCCATATCGATGCGCTCCTCGGCACCGACGCCATAGGAGACGAAGTTGTAGAGCAGACCGCTCGCGTTGACCGGTGAGCCGTGGGTGAGGTGGCCGCCATGGTCGAGGCTGAGACCCAAGACCGTGTCACCCGGCGACAGCAGCGCCTGGTACACGCACATGTTCGCGTTGGCGCCCGAATGGGGCTGCACATTGGCGTGCTCGGCACCGAACAGCGATTTGACCCGCTCGATGGCGATCGCCTCGATCGAGTCCACGACGGCATTGCCGCCGTAGTAGCGCTTACCGGGATATCCCTCGGAGTACTTGTTGGTGAGCACCGAACCGGTGGCCGCCATCACCGCCGGCGACGTGAAGTTCTCACTCGCGATCAACTGCAGGCCGGTGGTCTGGCGAACCACCTCCTGTTCGATCAGCGCCTCGATCTCGAGGTCGGGATCGGCATCGGTTGGAAACGGCATATCAGAACTGCTCCTCGAGTTGGGTGATCTGCGCGACGCGGCGCTGGTGGCGGCCACCTTCGAAACCGGTGGATAGGAACGTGATGACGATCTCCTCGGCGAGACCCTCGCCGACGATGCGTCCACCGATCGACAGCACATTCGCGTCATTGTGCGAACGCGCCATACGAGCGGTGTAGATGTCGTTGCAGAGCGCGGCGCGGATCCCACGGACCTTGTTCGCTGCGATCTGTTCACCCTGGCCGCTGCCACCGAGCACGATCCCGAACTCCGCTTGGCCGACGACCACAGCTCGCGCCACCGCAGCGCAGTACTCGGGATAGTCGACCGGCTCGACCGAATGGTTGCCGTGATCGTCCACTTCATGGCCGAGGCCTCGGAGGAACTCGGTCAGATGGACCTTGAGCCCGTATCCGGCGTGATCTGAACCGATGGCGAGACGGGGCATGACCCGAGTGTAGGTTCCGCGCGCTCCCCGAGCGGGATCACGCTCCAACATCACGGCAACTTTGCTGCGACCTCGGCGTGGCGAGCGCGGAGTGACCGCTCGACACCGGCCCCGGCACCACGCTGGCAGCATTGGGAGCGGAACCACGACCATGTCCACAGCTGCGCACCATCGATAATCTGCCGTCGATGACGATCGACCCCTCCACCCCCGTTGTGATTGGCGCCGGCCAATACCTGCTCCACGCCGAAGATGTGGCCGATGTCCTGGACCCGATCTCGCTGATGGCCCATGCCACCCGAGCCGCGGCCACCGATGCCGGACTGGCCGCAATGGTCGATGTGGATTCGATCCGTGTCGTCGACTTCTTGTCATGGCGGTACCACGATCCAGCAGCCACGCTGTCGCACGCACTGGGAATCACTGCTGGACACCACGCGGTCACGACGATGGGTGGCAACTCGCCACAGAGCCTCATGAATACGACCTGCGCACAGATCAATGCAGGCCAACTCAACAGCGCGCTTCTGGTCGGCGGCGAGGCGGCACGGACGCGCCGCCGGGCGCGGCGCGATCAGATCCAGCTCGACTGGGGTGAACGACTCGGCGCCGATCAGGCACCCGCCGACACCGTCGAGGTGCTCGGCTCGGAACTGCAGATGAACCTCGAAGCCGAGACCGAACGCGGGATCTACCTGCCGATCCAGGTGTACCCGATGTTCGAGCCCGCCGTGCGCGCCGCCGATGGCCTCGACCCCGATGACCATCTGAGGCGTATCAGCGAGATGTGGGAGCGCTTCGCGCTCGTCGCCGCAGCCAACCCGTACGCCTGGCGTCGCGAGCCGCTCACAGCCGCACAGATCCGCACACCGTCACCGGACAATCGCATGGTCGGGACGCCCTACACCAAGGCGATGAACTCGAACAACGATGTCGACATGGCCGCGGCGGTCCTGGTGTGCTCGGTCGCCGAAGCCGAACGGCTCGGCATCGCGCCCGATCGCTGGGTCTTCCCCCAGAGCGGCACCGACTGCCATGAGCATCCATTCATCTCGCACCGATGGGACTTCGCTGAGACCCCGGCCATCGCGGCAGGAGGTGCGCTGGCACTCGAATTGGCGGACACCGACATCGACTCGGTCGGTCTGATCGACCTCTACTCGTGTTTCCCCTCTGCGGTGCAACTCGGAGCCCGCTCACTCGGTCTTGACCCTTACGGCGACTCGCGCCCGCTGACCTTGACGGGCGGGCTCTGTTTCGCCGGCGGCCCGTGGAACAACTATGTGATGCACGCCATCGCCACAATGGTGGCCGAACTGCGTGAACGACCCGACGAGACCGCTCTCATCTGGGCCAACGGCGGCTACGCCACCAAGCACGCGTTCGGTGTCTACCGAACCGAGCCACCCGCAGCCGGCTACCGGACCGGTTCACCACAGCCCGATATCGACCGTCTGGCGAGTCGAGAGCTCGCCTTGGGTGCCGAGGCTGTCGGCAGCGCAACCATCGAGGCCTATACGGTCATGCACGGCCGCGATGGCGACCCCTCTCAGGCGATCGCGGCCTGTCTGCTCCCCGATGGCCGGCGCGCCTGGGCCACGAGCGAGGACCCCGGGTTGTGCACGGCGATGGCGGTCGGCGAATGGGTCGGCACCGCCGCCCACCTCGATGCCGCCGGCACCATACTGCTCGACTGAAATGGTCCCCGGCTGAACCCAGAGAGCGGCCGGGCGAATCCCATCCTCTAGTCGACCCCGTCGACTCCGGCGAGCACACCCTCGTCGGGACAGTTGGTCGTCGCATACTCAACGGTCAAGGGGATGGAAAACTCCTCGACATCGAGCGCAGTGTCCTCGAACCATCCCGGCCGCTGCGCACCGAAGAGTTGAGCCGCTCGCTCGACGAGGTCGACCCGATCGTCACCGAGGGTCAATTCAAGTTCCAACTCCGCCCAGTCATAGCTCTCGAGTGCGCTGAGCCATGCGGTATCCAGCGCCTCGAGGTCATCTCGGGACGCACCAACGTCAGCGAGCGCATCGAGTGCGTCGGTGGCCCGCGCCGAGTACGGCCCGACGAGGAGCTCGGCCACCACCCCGAGCTCTGATTCCACCAACTCAGCGACGGCATCGATCAGTTCATTTCCGGACTGAACGGTGGTACCCGCTGAAACGAGTTCACGTCGAAGCAGTTCGGCATCGTCGATCAGACCGAATGCCGCCGGGACGCTGAGCACCTGAAAGGTTCCGGTGAAGCGACTCCAAGCCCGGCAGAACCGATCCTCGCTGTCGAGTCCTGGGATCAGCACCGCCTCCGATTCGGTCTCGTCGATCTCGGCTTCGATCTCTGCGGCGACTTCATCGTCGATCATCGCGAGCGACTCATCGTCCGATGCGTCTTCGGGCTCCTCGGCGGCGGACCCGTCATCGTCATCGATCTCGGTGGTGACGCCGGCCGGCGGAGGCTCGGCGCTCCCAGGGCCCTCGGGGCTCTCGGCGCACGCGCCAGCGACCGCAACGATCGCAGCGATCGCTGCGAGACGGACCGGCATGATGAACCTGTTGGCAGACGATGACATCGCTCCATGGTCGCATGGCGGCAACCGAACTGGGCGGCACCCACCGGACTGTGCCCACCGCAGCGACGCGGCCTAGGTTGCACTCGTGGCCGACTCCTTCGCCCGCCAGTACGCCCGCACCCAGCGATTCACCATCGGCGAACCACGCAATCTCAGCGTCACCGCCGATGGCCGAACCGTGGTCATGGCGCGCTCGATGGCAGGCGATGACCCCGTCACCTGCCTGTGGGCCGTCGAGGTCGCCGATGGAACCGAGCGCCTGATCGTGGACCCGCGCACAATCGACGACGATGGCCGGTCCGACAGCGCTGAGGACCTCCCCGAGGCCGAGCGCCTTCGTCGCGAGCGGCTCCGCGAGGGTGCATCGGGCATCACCGCCTATGCGACGGACGCGAGCGGCCGCCTGGTGTGCTTCAGCCTCGGTGGCCGACTCGGCATCGCGAACCTCGACTCCGGGATCGCTGAGATGCTCGACATCGCCGGCCCGATCGCCGATCCGCGCCCCGATCCGGCCGGCTCACAGATCGCGTACGTGAGGGAACGCTCACTGTTCGTCGTCGCGGTACCGGACCATCTGCGTCGTGACGACGGGCGCGCCGGTGACGTTCATCGCACCTCGACTGAGTGGCGCGTCGCCGGCGACGACGGTGACCCGGTCGAGGTCTCATGGGGTTCGGCGGACTTCATCGCCGCCGAGGAGATGCATCGCCTGCGCGGGCACTGGTGGGATCCGACCGGGACGATGCTGGCGGTCACCCGAGTCGATGTTGCACCGGTGCAGACCTGGTACCTGAGCGACCCCGGTCGTCCCGACCACGCGCCGACACCGATTCGATATCCGGCGGCGGGAACACCCAACGCCGAAACCACGCTGCATCTGATCGGCCTCGATGACCGACAGGTGGAAGTGCGTTGGGATCGTGCCGCATTGCCGTATCTGTGCAGTGTGCACTGGTCGCGCGCCGGGTTGATCATCGCGATCCAGAGCCGCGATCAGCGGACCCTCGAGATCCGCGATGTCGACATCGAATCGGGCGAGACCTCGCTGCGGTTCAGCGACCGCGATGACCACTGGGTCGAGTTGGCGCCCGGCGCACCGATGATGAGCGCAGACGGCCGTCTGCTCAGCTGCGCGGATCGAGACGGGACGCGCCGTCTGCTCCTCGATGGCGAAGCGATCACACCCGATGATCTGCAGGTGCGCTCCATCATCGGCGTCGTCACCCCCGAGACCAGCGAGTCCACGGAGACTGCTGAGACCACCGCGATCATCGTCAGCGCCAACCGACTGGACGAGCCCAGCGCGGTCGGTGTGTGGCGGATCGGTGTCGACGGCGCGACCGAGGCGTTGACTCCGGAGACCGGAGTGCACACCGGCATCGTCGGTGGCTCCACACTGGTGATCCGATCCACCACTCTGCACGATCCGGTGACACGCACCGAGATCCACCCCGGCGTAGTCGCAACCGCCCGCGAGCGAACGACGATCCCGATCGAACATCGCAGTGAGTCACCACAACTCACCGCAACAGCGACGCTGTATCGCACCACCGAACGCGCCCTCATGACCGCCGTAGTGCTCCCGCGCGATCACGATGGATCGAGCGCGCTGCCGGTGCTGCTCGACCCCTACGGTGGCCCGCACGCCCAGCGCGTCTTCCAGGCCCATCACAGTTATCTGATCTCACAGTGGTTCGCCGACCATGGCTTCGCCGTGGTCATCACCGACGGGCGCGGCACTCCCGGGCGCGGCTCGGGCTTCGAGCGTGCTGTTGCCGGTGATCTGGCCGCACCGGTGCTCGAGGATCAACTCGACGCGCTCGACGCCATCGCAGCTGAGACCGGACTCTTGGACCTCGAACGGGTGGCGATCCGGGGCTGGAGCTTCGGTGGGTATCTCGCCGCTCTGGCCGCGTTGCACCGACCCGATCGGATCCATGCGGCCATCGCCGGGGCCCCGGTGACGGACTGGCGGTTGTATGACACCCACTACACCGAGCGCTACCTCGGTGATCCCAACGTCGATCCCGAGCCGTACGCGCGCACGAGCCTGATCGAGGTCGCTGACCGGCTCGAGTGCCCGCTGCTGTTGATCCACGGTCTCGCCGATGACAATGTCGTCGCTGCGCACAGTTTGTCGCTCTCGTCGGCGCTGCTGGCTGAGGGTCGGCCCCACGAGATGCTGATGCTGTCGGGGGTGAGTCATATGACTCCTCAGGAAGTGATCTCTGAGAACCTACTGGTGCATCAACTCGACTTTTTGAAACGATCGCTGAGGGTCTGAGTCGACCCACACCTCGTGAACCGGACTCATCACCATGCGCCACACACCCCAACTCATCACCTATGTCGATCGACTCGCCGGCGACCTCGACGGTCTCATCGAGTTATTGCACGGACCACTCGACGGCGCCTTCAGCGGTGTCCACCTGCTGCCATTCTTCGTGCCGATCGACGGTGCCGACGCGGGTTTCGATCCGACCGACCACCGACGCGTCGACCCTCGCCTCGGGGATTGGGCCGATGTGAACCGCCTCGCTGCGACCCATGATGTGATGGCGGACCTGATCGTCAACCACATCTCTGATGAATCAGCCGAGTTCATCGACTGGCGCGCCAAGGTGGCCGCGTCGGTTCACGATGGGATGTTCCTCACCCTGTCGTCGGTGTTCGGCGACTCGGTCACAGAAGAGAACCTGTTGCGCGTCTACCGTCCCCGACCGGGTCTCCCCCTCACTCGGATCCGCCTCGGCGATCGCTCCCAACGTCTGGTGTGGACCACCTTCACCGAGCATCAGATCGATCTCGATGTCGAACATCGGGCCGGCTGGGACTATCTGATGTCGGTGGCCGACGCTCTCGCAGCCGGCGGCGTCACCGAGGTCCGCCTCGACGCTGTCGGCTACACCGCGAAACGCGCCGGCACCTCATGTTTCATGATCCCCGAGACCTATGAGCTGATCGAACGTCTCACCGAGGAGCTGCGATACCGCGGGATGGAGGTGCTCGTCGAGATCCACGGCCACCACCTCGCTCAGATCGAAGTCGCGCAGCGCGTCGACCGGGTCTATGACTTCGCACTGCCGCCTCTGGTGCTCGATGCCTTCTATCGCGCCGACGCGACCGCGCTGCGGCACTGGCTCGAGATCCGGCCGACGAACTGTGTGACCGTGCTCGACACCCATGACGGCATCGGGGTCATCGACATCGGACCGGACCCGACAGCGGGCGATGACGATGAACGACTCGCCGGCCTCATCGACGACGAGCACCTCGACGCCCTCGTCACCGAGATCCACCGTCGAAGCGGCGAGACCAGCCGAGCGGCGACCG
Source organism: Ilumatobacteraceae bacterium (assembly GCA_007117775.1). Lineage (GTDB taxonomy): Bacteria > Actinomycetota > Acidimicrobiia > Acidimicrobiales > Ilumatobacteraceae > CSBr16-110. The sequence goes on along the minus strand of SKFX01000247.1, from coordinate 295 downwards.
GCGCCGCCGCATCGAATCTCGACCTCTACCAGGTCAACTGCTCCTACTACGACGCGCTCGGCCGCGACGATGCAGCGTTCGTGGCGGCGCGCCTCATCCAATGCCTGGTGCCGGGGACCCCGCAGATCTACTACGTCGGGTTGCTGGCGGGGACAAACGACATGGAACTGCTGGCCGAAACCGGTGTGGGCCGCGATGTCAACCGCCACCACTATCGCCCCGATGAACTCGCCACGGCACTGGACCAACCGGTGGTACGCGAGCTGTTGGCCCTATTGCGTTGGCGCTGTCGATG
>SKFX01000048.1 GCA_007117775.1 Ilumatobacteraceae bacterium | reverse complement strand
GCTGCGCACACGGGTAGGCTCGTGGCCATGAGCGAACTCGTCGACGACACCCCGCGGGCGCATGCTCGCATCGTCTATCTCGGCCCGGTGGCGCCGCATTGGGACGTGCTCGGGGAATGGGGTGACCGAGGCGTGCTCGATTCGTTCCGTGCCCGCGCCCTGGCGCGCCTGGTCCTGATCACCTACAACGACCCGCAGTTCCGCCGCAACCGTGAGCGGATCAGCCGTGACGCCGAACGCGAACGGATCACCCTCGAATGGGATCCGATCGTCGGCCCGGTCGACTGACTCCGGTGAACGCGACCAATGGCATAACCGAATTCGGTGCCGGCGGGGCCACGATCCCTGCAACGGGAGTGCCATTCGACGAGCGGTTCGTCAACCGTGAGCTGTCATGGTTGCAGTTCAACGAACGGGTGTTGGATCTCGCCGCTGAGGACGGCATCCCGCTGCTCGAGCGGGCCAAGTTCGTGGCGATCGCGTCGGCGAATCTCGATGAGTTCTTTCAGGTGCGCGTCGCAGCCGTCCGAGATCAGATCGCGGCCGGTCTCGAGATTCCGGCCGCGGACGGCCGCACCCCCTTGCAGCAGATGGTGGCGATCGGTGAGCGCGTTGAGCAGTTCATTGAGCGTCAGCAGTCGTTGTTCCTCGATGTGCTCTGTCCGGAACTCGCTCGAGCCGGAGTGCACATCGTCGCGTGGTCCGATCTCGACGAGGACGATCGCAGTCGCCTCGGCGCCTACTACCAGGAGCGCATCTTCCCGATCCTGACGCCGCTCGCGGTTGACCCGGGCCATCCATTCCCGTATATCTCGGACCTCGCACTGTCCATGGCAGCGATGGTGGCGGATCCCGAGACCGGCGAGCGTCGTTTCGTTCGACTCAAGATCCCCGATGTCTTCCCTCGCCTCATCGAGGTGGATCCGAGCCGCTTCATCCCCGCCGAGGAAGTCATCGCCGCGCAGCTGCCAGGGCTCTTCGTCGGTATGAACGTGGAGGAGTGGACCACCTTCCGCGTCACGCGCAACGCCGACTTGAGCCTCGACGAGGAGGAGGAGGCCGACGATCTGCTCGAGGCCGTCGAGATGGAATTGCGCCGGCGACGATTCAAGCGTCCGGTCCGTCTCGAGGTGCATGAGTCGATCTCTGATGAGATGCGATCGCTGTTGATCCGCGAACTCGATCTCGATCCTCGCAATGTGTATCGGCATCGCTCGATGTTGGATCTGCGGTGTCTGTTCTCGTTGATGTCGCTGGATCGCCCCGACCTCAAGGACCGGCCCTGGCAGCCGAGCATGGCGGGTCGACTGGCCAAAGCCGTCGAGGTGGAGCGCTCCGTCTTCTCGGTCATTCGCGATCGCTCCCTGCTGGTGCATCACCCCTATGAGAGCTTCGCGAGCAGTGTCGAGGCGTTCATCGAACAGGCAGCCGATGACCCGCGGGTGCAGAGCATCAAAATGACGCTGTACCGCGCCGGTGGGGACAGCCCGATCATCCGGAGCCTGATCCGCGCCGCTGAGCGCGGGGTGCAGGTGGCGGTGCTGGTCGAACTCAAGGCGCGTTTCGATGAGGCCACCAACGTGCAGTGGGCCAAACAGCTCGAGCGCGCCGGTGTGCATGTGGTGTACGGCATCATCGGCCTCAAGACGCACTCGAAGATCGCGCTGGTGGTGCGCGATGACGGTGACCAACTGCGGCGCTACTGCCACATCGGGACCGGCAACTACAACTCCAAGACCGCACGCCTCTATGAGGACCTCGGCTATCTGACCTGCGATCTCGACATCGGTGCCGATGCCACACAGTTGTTCAACCATCTCACCGGCTACAGCCGCTCAGAGGATTACCGGACCCTGATCGTGGCGCCGCGGGATCTGCGTCGGCGGATCGAATCGCTGATCGATGCCGAGATCGCATTGGGCTCGAAGGGGTCATTCACCCTCAAGTGCAACTCGATCGCCGATCCGGTGATGATCGAGAAGCTATATGAGGCATCGTCGGCCGGGGTGCAGATCGACCTGATCGTGCGCGGGATCTGCTGTCTGCGCGCCGGGGTGCCCGGTTTGTCTGACAACATCCGGGTCCGTTCGGTGCTCGGCCGATTCCTCGAACACAGCCGCATCTATCGCTTCGATCACGCCGATGCCAGCGGCGGTCCGGTGCATCTCATCGGTTCGGCCGATCTGATGCCGCGCAATCTGGATCGCCGTGTCGAGGTGCTGGTCCCGATCGAGCATGAGCGTCATCGCGAATGGCTGGATCGAGTGCTCGAGGATCTCTCGGCCTCCGATGTGGTCCGTTGGGAACTCGCTCCCGAGGGCACCTGGCACCGGGCTGGGCCGGTCGATCGTTTCTCGCCCGATGCCCAAGAACGGATCCAGCGTTGGGTGACCGAACGCCAAGAACAGAACCGACTCGCCTGACCAGCGGCTTCATCGGCTGTTCATGATGTGATTCATCGGTGGGCAACCATCTGTTCACCTCTCGTCCACTCGAATGGACCGTGGGAGTCAGGCAGGACCGTTACGATCGGCGCATCCTCGTACACTCAGGTGGTCAGGACCATGATCGACACGATGAACCAGTTGGGGCCGGGGCGGCCACCAACGACACCGATGCCCGCTTCGGAGGACAGATGAGCGAAGACCTGCGTACCGAGTTCCACCGGGACCTGATGGGGGTCCGCCAAGATGTCGCACATCTGTCGGCGAGTGTCACCGAGTTGATCCCGAGGGTCACCGATGTGCTCTTGGACCAGGACCTCGAGGGCGCCGAGTATGCCATCTTGGGTGACGATGAGATCGACGCCAGATCCATCGATCTCGAGGAGCGCTGTTATCGACTCCTGGCGCTGCAGGCGCCGGTCGCCAAAGATCTGCGCGGTCTGGTCTCGGCGGTCAAGATGATCGGCGAGGTCGAGCGCTCAGCGGACCTGTGCGTCAACATCTGCAAAGCCTCGCGTCGCATCTATGGCCGCCCGCTGGACCCCAAACTGCGCGGGATCATCCAGAAGATGGGCGATCAGGCCCAGCATCTGTTCAAGGAGGCCACCGAGGCCTATCTGTTGCAGGACTCGGCGCGCGCCGCCGCGCTCAATGACATGGACTCGCTCCTCGATGATCTGCAGCGCGAGTTCATCCAGGCGATCTTCGAGAGTCATGCCATGGGCAATATCGATCTGCAGGTGGCGGTGCAATTGGCGTTGGTGGCTCGTTTCTTCGAACGGATCGGCGACCATGCGGTGAACATGGGTGAACGGGTCCGCTACGAGGTGGACGGCTGGTTGCCCGAACTCGACGGAGCGGCTCGTTTCCGGGCCCGTTCCGATACCGGCGAGATCTCGATGCCGGCCCATCTGCGGTCGGCTCTCAACGAGGCCGACGCGGAGGACTGAGTGCTCGCCATCGTCATCGCTGCGATCGTGTGCGGCGTACTCGGCATCATCATCGGCGTCTCGATCGGTGTCCAGCGATCACAGTCCGAGGTGGTGCCGACGATGCTCGTCACGACACCGACCGCTGAGACTGCACCGTTGGTGGCCATGCTCGAGCGTCTTCCGATCGGCATCGTGTTATGCGATGGTGATGGTCAACTGGCCTATCGCAACGCAACGGCGCGCACGCTGGCAGGCACCCATGCCGGTGTGCTGCTCGATTCGGCACTCGAGCGTCACCTGGCTGCAGCCGACACTGAGACCGTCAGCGAGGAGATCCTCGAACTGTATGGGCCACCCAAGATGGTCCTCGTGGTGCGCGCCGCCGCGCTCGACGGTGGCGGAACCTTCGCCTTCATCGAGGACATCAGTGAACGCCGCCGCCTCGACGCCATCCGCACCGACTTCGTCGCCAATATCAGCCATGAGCTCAAGACTCCCGTCGGCGCCCTCGCGGTGCTTGCCGAGACCCTCGTGGATGCCCCCGAATCCGATGTGGTGGCGCAACTCTGCGAACGTCTGCTGGACGAGGCGCACCGCGCCTCGCGGACCATCGACGACCTGTTGGAGCTCTCAGAGATCGAACTCGGCGGCGATGTGCTCGTCGACGAGTTCGATGCCACCGAGGTGGTGGCGGTGGCCACGGAGCGGGTGGTCCCACTGGCTGATCAGAACTCGGTCGTGGTCGATGTGGACGGTGACAAGCCGGTGATGATGCGGGGTGATCGGCTCCAGTTGGTCTCGGCGGTGGGCAATCTCGTTGAGAACGCCGTGAAGTACTCCGAGGCCAACGACACCGTGCGCGTCGGTGTCGAGCGACAGGGATCCGAGGTGGTCTTCACCGTCGTCGACGAGGGTGTGGGTATCCCGGCCCGCGATCTCGATCGCATCTTCGAACGCTTCTACCGGGTCGACCGGGCTCGGAGCAGGGGCACCGGAGGTTCGGGCCTCGGTCTCGCGATCGTGCGCCATGTCGCCACCAATCATGCAGGTGAGGTGACGGTCACTTCGATCGAGGGCCAGGGCAGCGAATTCGTCTTGCGGGTTCCGGCACACCACCCATCTGCTGGAGTCACGGACCCGTCCGAGCCGGGCGATGCTGCACGACGCGTCCGGGCATTCGGTGATGTGGATCGCAGCGTTGTCGGCAGGGGCGCACGATGAGCACACCGACGGTGCTGATCGTCGAGGACGAACCGAGTTTCGTCGAGGCGTTGCGGATCGGACTCGGTCGTGAGGGATTCCGGGTCGAGGTCGCCCGAGACGGTCTCGAGGCGCTCGAGATGTTCGACGCGGTCGATCCCGATGTGGTGCTCCTGGACGTCATGTTGCCCAAGGTCAGCGGCCTTGATGTCTGTCGGCGCCTACGGTTGCGCTCGACCGTGCCGATCGTCATGGTGACCGCGAAGGGTGGTGAGATCGACACGGTGGTCGGCCTCGAGGTCGGTGCTGATGACTACGTCACCAAGCCATATCGCATCCGAGAGTTGGTGGCGCGGATCCGAGCGGTGATGCGTCGACGGCCACGTCAGCGTTCTGCTGATCTGTCCTCGGCCGCGCTCAGTATCGGTTCGGTGAGCTTGGATCCAGATGAGCATCTCGTCACCGTCGATGGGACAGCGGTGACGATGCCGCTCAAGGAGTTCGAACTGCTGCACCTGCTGATGGCCAATGCCGGCCGGGTGCTGGCGCGCGAAACCCTGATCGACCGGGTGTGGGGCAGCGACTATGTGGGCGATACCAAAACCCTCGATGTGCATATCAAGCGGATCCGGGCCAAGATCGAACCCGACCCGTCCACACCCCAGCGGATCGTCACGATCCGAGGCCTTGGATACAAGTTCGAGCGTGCCTGAACCCGGCTGGCTTGCGTCGGGCAACTGCGAAGGCCCGTCAGCCTCCTAACATCGCACTGATGTCGGTCGGTCCCTCACGCTTCCAGCGACTCGCGCTGGTGCATGCGGCGATGATGGCCGGTGAGACAGCGATGGTCGTTGCCCTCGCTGACACGTTCTTCTTCGATGTCGACCTGACCGCGGCACGCGGTCGCATCCTCGCGTTCTTGCTGGTGTCGTTCACCCCGTTCCTGGTGATCTCGCCCTTGATCGGCCCATTGATCGATCGATTGCGCGGTGGGCGGCGCCTCGTGATCCAGGCCGTGGCGCTGAGTCGGGTCGTGCTGTTATCAGCGATGGTGTTCACCATCGACTCATGGGTGCTGTTCCCACTGGTCTTCGCAGCACTGGTGCTCCAAAAGACCTATGTGGTGTCGAAATCGGCATTGGTTCCCTCGGTGGTCAGATCCGAACCCGAACTGGTCGAGGCCAATTCGAAATTGGGTGTGATCGCCGGGATCGCCGGGGCAATGGCTGTCATCCCGGCTCTGGTCTTGCAGACCGTGATGAACTCCCAGGCCACACTCGTCTATGGAGCGATGATCTTCGCGCTCGCACTCATGGCCGCCACCAAACTGCCGCGCGAGGTGGTGGTCACCAAGTCGAGTGCGGCTCGGAACCGGATCCGGCCGGTGACCGAACGCGTCCGGTTGGCCTCGATGCTGATGATGCTGCTGCGGGCATTGTCAGGTTTTCTGTTGTTCCTGCTGGCTTTCTGGTTCCGCACCATCGAGATCGCCACGATCTGGTACGGCCTCGTGGTGGCGGCCTCGAGCGGTGGGATCATGGTCGGCAATCTGTTCGCACCGCGGGTCCGCTCGAAGGTGGCCGAATCGAAGATGTTGCTGGGTGCGTTGGTCTTGTCAGCGGCTGCCAGCGCCCTCGCAGCGATCGGTGCGACACCGCTGTCGGGAGTGGTCTTGGCTGGGGTGGTGGGGTTCGCCGCTGCGATCGGCAGGTTGGGATTCGAATCGATGGTGCAGCGCGATACACCGGTGGTGAACCGGGGCCGGATCTTCGCCCGGTTCGAGACCAGGTTCCAGTTGGCGTGGGTCGGCGCTGCGATCGTCCCAGTGCTGATCCCACTGCCCGAAGCGGTGGGTCTGTTCATCATCGCGGCGGCATCGCTGGTGGGTCTGCTGTTGGCGTTGCAGTCGGGCTTCGTGCAGATCGCGGCTCAACCGCGCCGTGTCACTCGCCGGTGATACGCGCCAGCCACAGACCGGGCGCCTCGATCTCGGCCGGGGTGGCCAATGCGCTGTGGGGTCCGAGGAAGATGCCGACTCCATCGTCTCCGACGCGATCGACCACACCTTGGACGAATGCCTTGCCGCGCGCCACCTGTGCCGAGCCGACACTCACCCCGAGCAGTCGTTCGACGAAGACATCATCAGGCCAAGGATGATCCCGACGCTGGCGAACGGCATCGGCGATGGTCAGGGCATTGCCCCCGACGACCCGCACTGCAACGGCGTCGACCACCCAGTCGGTGTAGCCGATGACCATCGCCACCGCAGCATCGAGGCCCGGTCGCAGCGCGCGTTGCTCATCGGATTCAACCGCCCCGATCAATAGCGTCGGATCGCTGAGGGCCTCTTGGATCGAGGCGAGCGGATCACCTGCATCCATCTCGAGTCGGCCGAGCTGATCGGCGAGGGCTGACGGATCGGGCCGGAACCCGCCGACATGCTGGGTGATCATCTCTGCGAGCCCATCGCGCAGTGTCGGCTGATTGAAGAGCACATGGCCCGCAATCTCATGTGCCAGCACCCACAACCTCATCTCATCGACATCGAGTCCGTGCTCGGTGGCGAAGGCCTCGATGGTGCCCGGAACCAGCATGAGATCACGCCGCTGGCGCGCGATGGGCAGATCGTGAACGCCGAAGACCCGCTGTGCGAGCGAGCCAACCATGGAACCGACGGTCATGCCGAGCATGGCCGGCGCCATCATCTGGCTGAGTCCCGACATCATCTGAGCCATCGGATCGGTGGCGTCATCGTCTGCTGCGATGCCCGTCGACGCGGTCAGCGCGGTCGCGAGTGTCGTGAACAGTGGCCGGTAGTCGGCCAGGGCTTCGGTCGCCCACTCGCCCCGGGTCATCAGCACCGGGTCGGGGATCGGTGAATCGGCTCCGGTCACATCGGCCACATGAGGTCCGACGATCCGGGCCAACTCGCCGTATCGGACTCGCGCAATCGGATCCACATTCGGTTCAGCGGTGCCGCCGGTGGCTCCCAGCACGGCGAACTGGCGGGCGGCATCCCAATTCAACGGACCCGACCCCGACAGGGCACGCATGATGTCGCCGAGGAACGGCATCGCCCCGAATGGGTCGTCGGGGAGGCCGGGATCGCTCATGGTTCGATGCTATGCGAAGAACGGGCCGAACGATGGGGCGGCAGAGCAACCTCGCG
>SKFX01000254.1 GCA_007117775.1 Ilumatobacteraceae bacterium | reverse complement strand
GAGGCCGGCTACCGAGTCGATGAGGTGCGGGTGCTGGACCTGTTCCCCCAGACCCACCATCTCGAGATGGTGACCCGGCTGGTGCATGCGAGCACCGAGGCGATCGACCACCTGCCAGACTGAGCCGGTGCTGATACCGGTGCTGTCCTCAGAGGTGGCCGACGCGCTCGGGGCCTCGGGCCCCGTGGTGGCGCTCGAATCCACGATCTTCTCCCATCTCGGCCTGCCCTCGCCGCATAACCGCGATGCCCTCGAGCGCTGCTGTCGGGCGGTGCGCGATGCCGGTGCGGTGCCGGCGGTGACCGCGGTCATCGACGGTGTGGCGCGCGTCGGGATCGAACCCGATGAACACGACCTGATCTGCGGGCCGGCGCGCAAGATGGCCGAACGCGATCTCGGGGTCGCCATCGCCCAACGCTGGCCGATCGGTGCTACCACGGTGTCGGCCGCGGTCGCGCTCGCAGCGGCCGCCGGTGTCGGGGTCTTCGCGACCGGCGGGATCGGTGGGGTGCACCGTGGTGCGGAGATCACCGGTGACATCAGCGCCGATCTCGATGCGCTCGCCAACCATCCGGTGATCACGGTATGCGCCGGTGCCAAGGCGTTCTTGGATCTCGGTCGCACACTCGAATACCTCGAGACCGCCGGTGTCGCGGTGCTCGGATGGCGCCATGATGATTTCCCGGCGTTCTACACCCGTTCATCGGGTCATGCGGTGCCCCATCGCGTCGAGAGCGCATCAGAGGTCGCAGCGATCCATCTGGCGCGCGGTCGCGACCGGGTCGGAGTGCTGGTCGCGGTGCCGATCCCCGAGGCCGACGAACTCGACGCCGCATATCTCGATGCGGTGCTCGACGCGAGCCTCGCCGATGCGGAGCGCTCCGGGATCGTCGGCGCTCAGGTCACACCGTTCATCTTGTCGCGTATCGCCGAGGCCACCTCAGGTGCCAGCATCCCGGCCAATCTGGCGCTCGCTGAGCACAACGCCGCAGTCGCAGCCGCGATCGCGGTGGCGCTTGCGAACTGAGCGCTGCGGTGTATCACCGCAGTGAGCGTCGAGCGGCGCTGGGGCCTGCCAACCGGGCGATACGGCGCTGCAGGTGGTGCAGTTCCCGCCGCCGATCATCATCATCGAGGCGATCCATCGAATAGGTGGCCCACCATGAGGTGCGGCATCGCCAGTTGCACATCAGGCGCAGGCTGCGCGTCACCGTGCGTTTACCGGCCTCACCCTGCAGCGAGTTCACGATCTTGGATGAACCGTGGGTGGTGACGACCACGATGCGACGCACATTGGACAGGCGCGGCCGCAGCCGATTGGCGCCGGCTGGCAGGTCCCAGGCCACCCCACAGACCCAGACGCGGTCGAACCAGCCCTTGAGCATCGCCGGCTGCGCGCTCCACCAGGTCGGATAGACCAGGACCAGGGTGTCGCACCACAACAGGTCGGTGGCATGGTCGGCGATCTCGGCGGCGGTGCCGGCCTCGAGGTGGTCGCGGCGCTCGGTGGCGCTGAGATGCGGGTCGAACCCCTCGGCATAGAGATCGCGGACGCGCACTTCGATCTCGGCGGTCTCGAGGCCGTCGATCACCACCTGGGCGCGCGCCGCGGTGTAGGAGTCAGGGACCGGGGTGCTCACCACCACCAGCGCGCGTCTGATGCGGTGACCGATCATGTCGGCACCCCGCCGGCCGCCGCCTTCGGTCGCTCCCAGCGGCGTCGGGCGACACCGGATTCGATCCGCGCCAGGAATGCAGCGCGCTCGGCCTCGGTGGCGGTGTCGACGCCATAGAGACCGAACCAGCGTGTTGCGGTGCGCCAGCCACAGACCATGCGCAACGAGCGCGTCAGGATCCGCCGGCCGTTGTCGTTGATCGCTGCGATATAGCTGCGCGGTGACCCGTAGGTGCTGATGCCGACGATGTGTTCGATCTGGCCCATCGCCGGCCGGACCCGTTTGGTGTCGGGATCCAAACAGAAGGCGACCCCGGTGACCAGGATCCGCTCGAGCCAGCCCTTGAGGATCGCTGGCGGCCCGCTCCACCAGGTCGGGTAGACGAAGACCAACTGGCGCACCCGGCCGAGCAATCGACAGTGTTCGGCCACCATGGCATCGATCACCGGGGCGTCGGTGGAGTAGGCCCTGCGCTCTGCTGGAGTCATCGCTGCCTGGAAGCCGATCTCATAGAGATCCAGGACCCGGACACGGTGATGCGCGGTGCGCAGGCCCGCAACCGCCGCACCAGCCGCGGCATGGGTCAGGCTGTCGGCGATGGGGTGGGCGACGATGACGAGCGCGGTCGGATCTGACTCTGAGATGGCGGCGGTGTCGAAACCGCCTGAGGGACTCGTCGTCATGGTTCGCTCCGCAGGCTGAGCAGCTGTCGGATGAGCACGACCACCAACAGCGCCCCGAGCAGGAGGTTGGAGACCGTGGTGGAGATCATGGTGGCGATCACCGCGCCCACCGCAGCGGTGATCACACCGCAGATCCCGACCGTGGCGGCGAGACCGAGGTCGGCATTGGCATGCGAGCGGTTGCGTACGGTGCCGATGATCGCGGTCGGCACGATGACCGCGAGCGAGGTGCCCTTGGCGATGACCGGGTCGAGGCCGACGAGCAGGATCATCGCCGGAACCATGATGATGCCGCCGCCGACACCCAACAGGCCCGCCAGGATGCCCGAGGCGAGGCCGGTCGCGACCAGGGTGATGATCGCAGCCATATCGAGCGATACCGAGGTCGAGACCTCGATCGTGGTCGCGAGACGTACGATCGTCACCGCCAAGAGGGCGCTGAACGCGATGATCAGCGGCCGCCGTGGGATGTGCTGCAGGAGTTCGGTGCCGATCACGGCTCCAACGAGCGAACCGGCGATCAGCCAGCCGGCGATCACCCAGTCCACCTCACCGGCGAGTTGGAAGGTGATGAGGCCACCGATGGCGATGGGGATGATCGCCGCCAGCGAGGTGCCATGGGCGAGGCGTTGGTCGAGGCCGAGCCCGAAGACCAGCGCCGGAACGATGAGGATGCCGCCACCGACACCGAACAGACCCGATAACAACCCGGCCGCGAGGCCGATCGCCACGGCTCGGCCGAGGCGCGCGCGCTGGATGTGGGGACCGATGGCGGCGAGGTTCACTGGTGGCGACGGTAGCGCTTCGACACCGCACCGGGCGAGGAACCACGAGATGGCGCGACGGCGGTCACGAACCCATCTGGCCGCTCAACAGCGAGTCGGTCGGCGACGGGCGCAGCGCTGCGGGCGGTCCGATGATCTCGCGCAGCACGATGGCCCGGCGCAGGTCCTCGGTCGACCCGAGGGCCCGGCGTGCCACCGCGGCCTGTGAACCGCGTCGCCGGCCGGGGCGGCGCAGCGGGGGAGTGACCGCTTCATCGGCTGCGACGCGTCGACGCTCGAGCACGGCACGTTCGAGTGCCTCGAAGCTGTCAGCGCCACCCGATGGTGTCACCGGTGGCACCTGCACCGGCGCCGGTCTGGTCGGTGCAGGCAGCGACCGGCGGCGGCCGCTCGGCTGCGGCCGTTGGTTCACTGGTGCTCCTCATCGCCGGCGAGCGCGGTGCGCATCGCAGTATCGGCCTTGAGGTTCTGCATGCGGAAATGGTCGATCGCGCCGAGGTTGCCGCTGCGCAGGGCATCGGCGAGCGCCATGGGAACCTGAGCCTCGGCCTCCACGACGCGGGCGCGCATCTCCTGTTCTTCGGCCACCGCCATGGCGCGGCGTTCTTCGGCGCGCGCCTGGGCGATGTTCTTATCGGCCTCGGCCTGGGCGGTCTGCAATTCGGCGCCGACATTGCGGCCGATGTCGACATCCGCGATGTCGATCGAGAGGATCTCAAAGGCGGTGCCGGCATCGAGGCCGCCTTGGAGGACGCGCGTCGAGATGGCATCGGGGTTCTCGAGCACGAACTTGTGGGAGTCCGCTGAGCCGATACCCGAGACCGTGCCCTCACCGACGCGGGCGATGATCGTCTCCTCGCCGGCACCGCCGACGAGGCGGTCGATATTGGCCCGCACCGTGACACGGGCCACGGCCACGACCTGGATCCCGTCTTTGGCCACCGCCGCAACCCGTGGGGTGTCGATGACCTTGGGGTTGACGCTCATCTGCACCGCTTGGAGCACATCGCGTCCCGCCAGGTCGATCGCGGTGGCCCGCTTCCAGGGCAGGTCGATATTGGCGCGGTCGGCTGAGATGAGCGCATTGACCACCCGATCCACGTTGCCGCCGGCGAGGTAGTGCGCCTCCATCTGGCCGATGTCGAGATCGATCTCGGCTTTGGTGGCGCTGATCAACGGCCGCACGATGGCGCTCGGCTGGACCTTGCGCAGACGCATGCCCACGAGGGTGCCGAGGCGGACGCGCACACCGGAGAACAGCGCCGTGATCCACAACCCGACCGGAACGAAGTAGAACAACAGCAGTACGAACAGTGCCAGTACTGCGGCGATGATGATCAACGCGGTCATTCCCGAACTCATGTGTTCCTCCTGTGGTGGATCTCATTGTCGACCCTACTGGTCTTGTGAAATCCTGTCGCTCTGACCAGTACCTTTCTCAGGGTGGCGGTGATGGGCGTCCTCATGGTGGTGGGGCAGATTCACATGACCACCGAAGAACCTCAACAGCCAACCCGGCCGGCGTTCTCGATCCGATGGGGTTCGGGGGAGCGATGTGTCGGTCTCGGTGAGCGTGCCGTGGCCGGTGCCGCGGCCGAGCTGTGATCCGAGCACGAGACGACGCGTCGCTCCACCATGGGAGACCAGCGACAGAATCGCGATGATCGCGAGCGCAGCCCCGATCACCACCAGCAACAGTGTGATACCGGCGCGCACCAGATCCTCGGTGCGAACCAGCGAGAAGTCCCGGTTGATCATCGCCAAGAAGGTGCCCACACCCACTGAGATGGTCCCGAGGATCCCGGCGATGCCGAATCCGGGCAGGATGAAGATCTCGACACCGATCAGCAACAGTCCGAGCACGATCAGCGCCAGGTCCTCCCATCCGGCGAGGCCGGCCAGCAGATGTCCCCAGAAGAACAGCCCGAGGAGCAGGCCTCCGAGTACGACGCCGATCCCGGTGCCGGTGCTCAACAGATCGCCGAAGATCAAGATGACACCGCCCAGCAGGAGCAGGCCGGTGATCGCCGGTGAGGTGATGATGCGTACCAGCCGTTCGGTGATCCCGGGATCGCGCACCACCAGCGGCTGATCGGCGAGGCCGAGCTCGGCCAGCACCTCGTCGAGGCCATCCACCACCCCGTCGGCATAGCCGTACTCGAGGGCCTGATTGACCGTCAGGGTCAGCAGTTCGCCCGGTTCGCTCAATCCAGGGATCTCGACATTGGTGTCGACCATGGCGCCTGCGATCTCAGGGTCGCGCCCGGTCTGTTCAGCGGTGGATTCGAACATCGCCTTGACCGCTGAGATCGTCTTGGCGTCAGCGACTTCACCGGTGCCGCCGAGAACCGGTGTCGCGGCGCCGAGGACCGAACCCGGCGTCATGTAGATCTCATCGGTGGCGATCGCGATCAACGCGCCGGCAGACAATGCCAGGGTGTCGATGAGCGAGATGGTCGGCACCTTGGATTTGATGAGGCTGTCGCGCAGCTCGATGACCGCGTCGAGCCGGCCACCGGGGGTGTCGATGACGATGATCACCGCAGCCGCCCCCTCCTCGGCGGCCTCGTCGAGGACCCGGTTGACATAGGGGACGAGACCGAGGTCGATCGCGCCGGTGATGGTCATCTGATACACCGGGGCAGCCGAGATCTGGTCGTCACCGCTCTCGTCGGCCAGGATCTGACCTGACGCGCCGAGCAGGCCGATCAGCCCGAGTGCGACGCTGCAGAGGCCCAGCCAGAACAGACCGAGGTGCCGGCGTCGCCCCTGACGATGGACCGGTTGACGTTCCGCGCCGTTGCGCGAAGATGGCGCAGTTCGGCTCATCACCGCGCTCAGGCTATTGCGGAACCGGGTCGAATGACAGACCGTCTGCTCATGGTGGGTGCGTGGCTCGGGATCGCTCGTTGCGGCGGTGTGCGGGGGTGGCAGGGTCTGCGGGCTCGGGCGGTCTCACGAGTTGATATCGTCATGGCGATGAGCAAGGAACAGATGTCGTCGGACCCCATCGGTGAGGCGCTCGGATTTCTCAGCGGACCACTGCTCGGGGCACTGGGTTCGAACAAGCAGATCAAATCCGGTATCGACGAGATGGCGCGGGTGTTCAAGAACCTGAACGTGTCGGTCGAGGCACTCAATGAGACCTCGAAGCGCCTGAACGCCTTCATGGCCGATGTCGAAGAGCCGATCCGGACCATCTTGCCGGTGGTGTCGCGGACCGTCAGCAACGCCGACAAGATGGTGTCGGCGGTCAGTGAACCAGCGATGGCCGCCGCACCGGCACTCCTGCGCACCGCTCAGGCATTCGATCGTTCCAATATCACGGCCGTGCCCGGCCAGATCGAGGCGCTCGTGGAGGTCTTCGCCGACCTCGCCAAACGGCTGGCCCCGCTGGCGGCGGTGACCGGATCGGCCGGTGGCCTGCTCGGCCGCCTGCAGTCGATCACCGGCCAGGGTGCCTCGGCGGCCAAGTCCTTCACGGGGTCGGCGCCAGCGACTCCGGCGAAGAAGCCTGCAGCCAAGAAGACCGCGGCCAAGAAGACCGCAGCCAAGAAGACCGCAGCGAAGAAGCGTCCGGCCAAGAAGACCGCAGTCAAGAAGACCGCAGCGAAGAAGACCGCAGCGAAGAAGACCGCAGCGAAGAAGACCGCAGCCAAGAAGACCGCAGCGAAGAAGCGTCCGGCCAAGAAGACCGCAGCGAAGAAGACCGCAGCGAAGAAGACCGCAGCGAAGAAGCGCTGACCCCGACCGAAGACGTCACCGTCGGGTCTGACCAGAGCGCCGAGGGCTCAGAGGTTGTCGGTGGCGAAGGTGTCGCAGGCGTTCGGGTTGCCGGTCTGATACCCGATCATGAACCAGCGTTGGCGCTGCTCCGATGAGCCATGGGAGAAGGTGTGGGGATCGGGGGAGTGTCCCATCTGCTCTTGGATCCGGTCGTCGCCGACGGTGCCGGCAGCATCGATGCCGTCTTCGATATCGGCACGGGTCAGGTCCTCGATGATGCCGGTCTGTTCGGCGCGTGCCGCCCACACCCCGGCGTAGCAGTCGGCCTGCAACTCGATGCGCACCGCTCCTGACAGCGGCCCGGTCCTGCCGTCTTGGGAACGTCGCAGCACCCCGGTGAGATTCTGGATGTGATGGCCGTATTCGTGGGCGATCACATAGGCCTCGGCGAACGGCCCGCCACGGGCGCCGAAGCGCTGGCGCAGTTCGTCGTAGAACCCGAGATCGATGTAGATGGTTGAGTCCGCCGGACAGTAGAACGGCCCGGTCGCCGATGACGCGTTGCCACATGCGGTCGAGACCGAACCCGAGAAGAACACCGTGGGGGCGGGCTGGTAGCCCTCGACGAGTCCCTCCCAGACCTCTTGGACGCTGTTGACCACGCCGATGATGCGACAGTCGTCCTCGGCATTGGCATCCGCGCCGGTGAGGCAGCGTTCATCGATATCGCTGGCCACCTCGGTCTGATTGACACTGGAGGCGTTGAGTTGCTCCAGGAGACCGCCGATATCGAGTCCTCCGGCACCGCCACCGCCACCACCGCCACCACCGGCGAGGGCTGCGACCACGAGCATCACGATGCCGATCAATCCACCGCCGCCGATCGCGGCGGCCTTGGTGCCGCGGCGATCGTTGACCTGTGAGGTGTCGAGACGGGCCCGCTCGTTGAACTTCATGACATCACTCCGGACATCCG
>SKFX01000166.1 GCA_007117775.1 Ilumatobacteraceae bacterium | reverse complement strand
ATCGGGATGGCGCACCGCGGCCGTCTCAATGTGCTGTCGAACATCTTGGGAAAGAGCTATTCGGCGATCTTCTCCGAGTTCGAGGGCCACCTCGACGTCGATGCGGTGCAGGGCTCGGGCGATGTCAAATACCACCTCGGCGCCAAAGGCGCCTATGTCTCGGGCAGTGGTGCGCAGATCCCCGTCGAGATGGCGGCGAACCCGAGCCATCTCGAAGCCGTCAACCCGGTGGTTACCGGAATGGTCCGCGCCGCCCAGGACAGCATCGACCCGCCGCTCGCGTACAGCGTGCTGCCACTGCTCATCCACGGTGACGCGGCCTTCGCCGGCCAAGGTGTCGTCGCTGAGACCCTCGCCATGAGCGATATCGGCGGATACCGCGTCGGCGGCACGATCCATCTGATCATCAACAACCAGATCGGCTTCACCACCGCACCGCAATACGCCCGTTCCTCGATCTACTGCTCCGATGTCGCGAAGACGGTGCAGGCACCGATCTTCCACGTCAACGGTGACGATCCCGAAGCCTGTGTGCGCGCCGCGCGCCTCGCATGGGACTATCGCCAGAAGTTCCACAAAGACGTCGTGATCGACATGGTCTGCTACCGGCGCCACGGCCATAACGAGGGCGATGATCCGAGCTACACCCAGCCGCTCATGTACAAAGCGATCGCCGAGCGTCGCAGTGTCCGCAAGCTCTATGTCGAGTCCCTCGTCAAACGCGGTGATATCACCATGGAGGAGGCCGAGCAGGCTCTCGAGGACTTCCAGCACAAACTGCAGGTGGCCCTCGACGAGACCCGTTCACAGGCCCGTCCCGAGGTGCACCCGGCGCGTCCGCCCAAACCGCTCGGTGTGCTGCCGGCGATCCCGACCGGTGTGGAGCGCAGCACCATCGAGCGGATCTTCACGACCCTGACGGACTATCCCGAGGGTTTCACCCCGCATCCCAAACTCGCCAAGCAGTTCGAGGCGCGCTCGAAACTGTTCGCCGAGACCGGGGAGGTGGACTGGGCCACCGGTGAGGCGCTCGCCATCGGATCGCTGCTGCTCGAGGGGCATCCGGTCCGACTCGCCGGCCAGGATTCGCGTCGCGGCACGTTCTCACAGCGCCATGCCGCACTCATCGACTTCGAGACCTCCGATCCGTGGGTGCCGCTCGATTCACTCACCGATGCCTCCACCAAGTTCTGGGTCTATGACTCGCTGCTGTCCGAATATGCCGCCTTGGGCTTCGAATACGGCTATGCACATGCCAAACCCGATGCGCTCGTGATGTGGGAGGCACAGTTCGGTGACTTCATCAACGGTGCGCAGATCATCATCGATCAGTTCCTGGTGGCGGCCGAGGACAAATGGGATCAGAACAACGGCCTCGTGCTGTTGTTGCCCCACGGTTTCGAGGGCCAGGGCCCCGAACATTCCTCGGCGCGCATCGAGCGCTTCTTGATCCTCGCGGCCGAGGACAACATCCAGTTGTGCAATGCGACCACCGCATCGCAGTACTTCCATCTGTTGCGCCGCCAAGTGCACTCCGAACGCCGCACCCCACTGGTGGTGTTCACCCCCAAACAGGGTCTGCGTATGCGCCAGACGCGTTCGCCGATCGAGGAGTTCACCCAAGGCTCATTCCGAGAGGTCATCGATGATCCCTTCGTCACCGATCCGGATTCGATCCGTCGGGTGGTGTTCTGTTCGGGCAAGGTGGCCTGGGATGCGATGGACGAACGCGACCGCCGCTCAGCGCCGGTTGCGGTGGTGCGTGTCGAACAGCTCTACCCGCTTCCCGCCGAACAGATGATGGCGGCACTCGCGCGCTACCCCAATGCCCGCGAGGTCCGGTGGCTCCAAGAGGAGCCCGAGAACATGGGCCCGTGGAACTTCATCGAACATCGCACATGGCGCATCAAAGAGCGCGGCTATGACCTGCGCTGTGTGGCCCGGGTGCCATCTGGGAGTCCGGCGACGGGTTCCAAGACGGTCCACGACCACGAGCACGCCGAACTGATGGCCGAGTTGTTCGACGGTGTGGATCTCAGCGCAGGCTGATCCCGAGCACCGCTTCGAGATCACCGATCGCTTGGCCGGCGGTGGTGACCTTGATGGTGTGCATCCCGAGAGCGGCTGCAGGTTTCAGGTTCACGCCGAGATCATCCAAAAAGACGCAGTCATCGGGTGCTACCCCGAGCAGATCACATGCGATCGTGTAGAAGGTGGTCTCGGGTTTGCGCACCCCGACCTTGGAGGACTCGACCACCTGATCGAATCGTTCCATCACCGACACGACATCGTCGCGATCGGCGTAACCATGGCCGGGAGCGCTGACGACATTGTTGGTCAGACATGCCGTCAGATAGCCCGCTTCGATGACCCGGTCGAGGGCGGTGACCATCTCGGGTCGTATATCGCCCGCGAGCAGCGCCAGGACATCTCGTCCAGCCACCCGGTGGCCGGCATGCTCGGATTCGGTGGCGAAGGCCGCATCGAAGGTCTCGACATCGATCTCGGATCGCTCGAGGCGCGCCCAGGCGTTGTGGTCGGCATCGGTGGCGTTGACCGATCTGATGAAGTCGGTGGGCAGGCCGTGTTCGCGTTCGTAGCGATTGAAGGCCTCGAACGGACTCGACAGGATCACCCCACCGAAGTCCCACAGCACAGCGCGCATCCCCCGATGCTAGACCGATGTCGTCGAAGCGGCGCTGGTCGCGCCAGTGCTCGCAGGGATCGGCCTTCACGGGCCGGCCGGCGGGGGATCTGACCGTTCGGGCCCCGAGATCACTACCCTGTGGGACGACCGACGAGGCGGACAGGTGTGTCGTGGCCCGGTGACGGTCCCGATCGAGAGAAGTTCCCATGACCAAGACACAAGCACCGCTCCATGTGGTGGTCGACGGCTCCAATATCGCCACCGAGGGTCGCTCGGTGCCGAGCCTGGCGCAATTGAACGAGGCGGTGCTCGCCATGGTGGCGCAGTACCCCGAGGTGCTGATCACCGTGGTGGTGGACGCCACCTTCGGCCATCGCATCGACAAGTCCGAGCGGGCCGAGTTCGATGAGGCGATCGCCAATAACGAACTCGTGGCACCCCCTGCCGGGGCGATCGGCCGAGGTGACGCCTTCGTGCTGGGAATCGCCGATAAGGCCTCGGCATCGGTGCTCTCCAATGATTCGTTCCAGGAGTTCCACGGCTCCTATGACTGGCTGTTCGATGAGGGCCGTCTCATCGGCGGCAAACCCGTTCCACATGTGGGCTGGGTCTTCGTCGACCGCGTCCCGGTTCGCGGCCCGGTCAGCCGCCAGGCCACCAAGGCACGCAAGACCACCAAGGTGACCGCCTCTGGCGATGACGCCGAGACCGGCACAACCACCAAGGCCGCAGCGAAGCGCTCGCGGCGCGGTTCGGGCACAGCGGCGCTCAAAGCACTCCCCAAGGTGCCCGCCACCCCGCCACCGGGCAAGGCACGCACCGCAGAGACTCGGGTGCCCAAGGGCGGTGACCCGGTCAATGAACTGATCCCGTTCCTCGAATTCGCGGAACGCCATCCGGTCGGATCGGTGCTGACCGCTGTCGTCGATCGCTATTCCTCACATGGGGCCTATGCCACCGTCGATGACGTGCTGGTGTATCTGCCGTTGCGCCTCATGGGTCCGACTCCGCCGAACAAGGCACGCGATGTCATCGCCATCGGCCAGCAGGTCACCGTCGAGGTGCACGAGTTCGCACCGAGCCGCCGCAGTATCGACGTCTCGCTGGTCGAGGTGCTCGACGGTGGTGAGACCGCAACGGACGCGCCGAGTTCAGGTCGGCGCGGAGCGACGCGGGCTGCAACCAAGACGTCGGCTGCGAAGAAGGCAGCCGCCAAGACCTCGGCGACGAAGAAGGCAGCCGCCAAGAAGTCGGCGGCGAAGAACACGGCGGCGAAGAAGGCCGGATCGGCGAAGGTCGCAGCGAACAAGGCGCCAGCGAAGAAGGTCGCAGCGAAGAAGACCGCTGCAGTCAAGCGCCCGCCATCCAAGACGTCGCCATCCAAGACGTCGCCATCGAAGACGTCGCCATCGAAGAAGTCGCCTGCGAAGAAGGCTGCGGCCAAGAAGGTCGCGGCCAAGAAGTCACCTGCGAAGAAGGCCGCCACCAACGCGGCGCGTTCGTCGGCGTCGCAGTCGCGGTGACACGATGGGTGCGATGCGACTCGTCACCTGGAATGTGAACTCCATGAAGGCCCGGGCGGATCGGGTGCTCGAATGGATGGTCGATATCGAGCCCGATGTGGTCTGTTTCCAGGAGACCAAGATGGAACAGGACGCCTTTCCGACGATGGACTTCGCCGCGATCGGCTACGAAACAGCCCATTTCGGTCAGGGTCGCTGGAATGGGGTGGCGATCGCCTCGCGCGTCGGTCTCGATGACGTGGTCGAGAACTTCGCCGCCGGTGTGGAGCCCGATCATGAGGCGAGGATCATCTCGGCCACCTGTGCCGGTGTTCGCGTCTCGAGCGTCTATGTGCCCAACGGCCGAGCCCTCGATGATGACCACTATCAATACAAGCTCGGATGGCTGGACCGCTTGGTCGAACACCTCGAGGTGAGTGCATCAAGGGAGCAACCGGTGGTGGTGGCCGGCGACTACAACATTGCTCCGACCGACGACGATGTCTTCAACCCCGCCGAGATGGTCGGCTTCACCCATGTCAGCGATGCCGAGCGCGACCGTCTGGCGGCCTTGGAGCGATGGGGCCTGGTGGATCTGTTCCGCCGTCGCTACCCCGATGCGGCCGGGGTGTACTCGTGGTGGGACTATCGCAACGGTGACTTCCACAAGGGCCGTGGTCTGCGGATCGATCTGGTGCTCGGCACCGAGGCCGTCGCGGCCGCCACGACCTGGGCGATCGTCGATCGAAATGCTCGCAAGGGCAAACAACCCAGCGATCACGCGCCGGTGATCGCCGAGTTCGAACTCTGAGTGTCGTTGGCGGCGGTCTCGGCCGCCGACAGGGCTGCGGCGATCGCTCGGTACCAGCGCTGTGCGGTGGCGATACCGATCCCGTTCAGTTGCGCCAACGATTCGGCCGAGCCGGGTCGTGCGGCGGCGATCTCGCGCAGGACATGGTCCGAGCAGAACTGCTCGGGCAGGATATTGGCTGCTCTCGCCGCGCCGGCGCGCCAGGCGCGTAGCGCCTCGATCACCGGATCGCTCTGGGCCCGGCGACGCTCGGGCAGCACCGCATCTGGTGCCAGCGGCGCTGCGAGGGGTTCGGCGATGAAGCCGTCGAGCAACGGTGACGGTTTGCGCTGGTATCCGCCGCGCCGTTGTGCATGGGTGATCAGCAGTCGTGCTTCGGCGCGGGTCAATGCCACATACAGCAGGCGTGCCTCCTCGGCGCGACCGGCGCCGGTGGTGGCCGAGCGATGCGGGACCAGGCCGGTCTCGACACCGGTCACCACCACCGTGTTCCATTCGCGTCCCTTGGCGGCGTGGAAGGTCAGCAACTCGACCCCGTTGTCGGCGCGCACACCGAGCGGGTCCATGGCCGTCATCCACGCCCGAAAGCCCGGTCCATCTCCCTGTGGCTGTTCGCGCAGGTAGTCGAGCACCGCACCGGCGACCGCGATGCTCTCGGTGGTCACCGCATCCGATGCGTTGTCACGGCGCCTGATCGGATCGGTCGGATCGGGCTGCGTGCTGCGGTGTTCGAGTTCCTCGAGCAGATCATGGGCCCAGATGCGCAACTCGGTCGGGGTGCGCTGGCGCGCTGCGGCCTCGATCCCGGGCCGATAGGGCGAACCGACCGAACCGGGGGCGTGGCGCACCGGCACTGACCGCGCCGCGAGCCGGTCGCGCAACACCTGCAGTTGGGCGTGGGTGCGGGCCAGCACGGCGACCTGTGTGGAGCGCAACAGCTCGGGATCGAGGCCGAGCAGCCAGGTCGCGACCAGATCGGCCTCACCGTGCTCGTCGGGGGCGGTGCGCATCGACACCGCCGGGCCGTCGGGTCGACTGGACGCGATCGCCGTCGGAACCATCGACGCGCGCTCGATCACATGGCGGCCGATCTCGACCACCTGGGGTGAACAGCGGTGATTGGTTTTCAGCCGGATGATCTCAACGCCGCGGAACCGCTCGGAGACATCGATCAGCAGTGATGGATCAGCCCCGGTGAAACCGTAGATCGCCTGAGCCGGGTCACCGACGAGGAACAGGTCGTCATGGTCGCGTCGCAACAGATCGACGAGTCGGTGCTGGAGGGGGTTGAGGTCCTGGGCCTCATCGACGAACAGGTGCCGGAACCGCCAGGCGATGACCTGGGCGAGTTCGTCATCGCCCTCGATGGTCTCGATGGCGAGTCGCAGCACATCATCGAGGTCGATCACCCCCCGGCGGGCCTTGGCGGTGGCGTAGTCGCTCAGGATCTGGCCCACCGCCTCGATACCGCGCGGCGGCCGTCGGCTCTGGGCGCGGGCCTCGGCGACATAGCGAGCCGGGTCGAGGCCGCGCGATGCCGCCCAGTCGACCTCGGCGATGAGATCGTCGAAATCACCCGGATATCGCCGCGGTGCAGCACCCGAGGAGCGCCGCTGGGCGGACGGCGCCTCGATGACCTCGGCCAGCAGCCGTCGACGGTCCGAGACCACGGTGGGGACCGATCGGCGCCGGTCGGTCCAGTGCTGGCGCAGGATCCCGAGCATCACCGAGTGGAAGGTGCCGGCCTCGATGCGGTCGCGCAGGCCGAGGGCGGGGAGACGACGACGCAACTCGCCGGCCGCTTCACGGGTGAAGGTCACCACGAGCACATGGCGTGGATCGGCAGCGCCGGTGTGGACCCGCCAGGCCACCCGGCGCGTCAGCACCCGGGTCTTGCCCGATCCGGCGCCGGCGATGACGGCCACGAGCGATGAATCGGTGGTGACGGCGTGGCGCTGTTCGGCATCGAGACCGCTCAAGAGCCCCTCAGCGATGGCGGTATCAGCCGTGGTGTCAGCCGCGGCGCCGGCCGCGGCGCCGGCCGCGGTGTCAGCCGCAGTGTCAGCCGTGGTGTCGTCCGCGGTGTCGTCCACCGCTTCACGTTATCCGCCGGGCTCGATGGGGTCTCGGCCGCTAATGTCTCGATGTGTCCGCAACGGCTCGACTGCTCAACGACGATGAGGAGGTCGTCGTCGACCTGCACCCGCATTGGCTGCATTTCACCGCGCCGGTCGTCGCCTTGCTGGCAGCGATCGGCCTCGGGGTGGTGGCATTGCGCTTCGAGTCCGGCTCATTGCTCGCCACGGTGTTCGGCTGGCTGTCGATCGGGGTGATCGCAGTGGCGGCGCTGTGGACCCTGGCGCGGGCGTTGACGTGGAGCAGTATCCATTTCGTGGTCACCGATCAGCGCATCATCTACCGCTCGGGATGGCTGACCAAGTCCGGGATCGATATCCCGCTCGAGCGGGTCAACAATGTGGTCATCCGGCAAGGGATCCTGCATCGGCTGTTCGGTGCCGGTGATCTCGTGGTCGAATCCGCCGGCGAATCGGGCCAGCAGCGCTTCGGTCACATCACCTCTCCCAGCCGGGTGCAGAACATCATCTTCGAACAGATCCGCGCCGGCCAGACCACCGCCGGGGCTGCAGCCAGCTCCGATGTCGCCGACCAGTTGGAGCGTCTCGAGGGCATGCTGCGGCGCGGTACGCTGACGCGTGGCGAGTTCGAGGTGCATAAGCGCCGTCTGCTCGGTTGACGCCGGCCGGCGTGGACATGACACACTCGGGTATGCCCAGAGCACAGCTGACCAGCGGGATCGAACTCGAATACGAGACCTTCGGCGATGCCGGTGATCCGACGCTGCTGTTGGTGATGGGCTTCGGCGCTCAGCTGATCCTCTGGCAGGAGCGGTTCTGT
>SKFX01000069.1 GCA_007117775.1 Ilumatobacteraceae bacterium | reverse complement strand
GGCCTCCACGGACCCGCAGTCGCTCGATGGCCTCGACGGTGTCGCTCGGGTGTTCGCAGATCGCGAAGTGGCCGCCGGGCAACTCGATGAACTCGACGAGGTGGCCGATGAACTGTGCGGCGGCGCGCGCCGTGGTGATCGGCGCGGCGGTGTCGTCGACACCCCAGATCATCGTCATCGGCGCAGAGATCTCAGCCAGTTCCTCGCGATAGTCCTCGTTGACGACGCGCACCAGGATCTGGCGCATGACACCGTTCGCAGCGCGGTAGTCCGCAGAGCCGTATCGGTAGCGCACGGTGTCGAGGCGTTCCTCGCTGATCAGGCGCATCGCCCGTGCACGCTTGGCGAGACGCATGCCGAGTGCCGGCCGACGCGACGCGGCCGAGCGCAGCAGCGGGGTGCCGCTGATGGCGAGCGCACTGACGAGATCAGGACGCTGGGCGGCCAAACACACCCCGACGCGACCACCGAAGCTGTGGCCGATGATCATCACCGGAGTGGGCCCGTATTCCTCGAGTGCATCGGCCACGCAGCGCGCATAGTCGCGCGCCCCCCACACCTCGGCGGGTGCCGGTGACGCTCCGTGACCGGGGAGATCGATGAGCAGCGACCGAGACGAACCGGTGACGACTTCGAGGTCGTGGCGGTCGCGGCCCCACCCGTGCAGCGCAACGATCGGCACATCATCGTCGACGGCGTCAGCCGGGGTGGATTCGGTGGCGACGATGGAGCCGCCGAGGAGGGTTCGAACCCGCGACGTCGCACCTGGCACGACCCCATCCTACCGATGCGGTCGATGGCGCTTGGGTGATTCACCCGCCGGCCACAATGCCGTGCTGGCGAACCGGCGCGGTATCGGTGGGCTCATGGGGTTCGTCGGGGTCCAAGAAGTCCTCGGGCCCGAACCGGCGCAGATCACACCAGCGTGCCAGAACGAGCGCAAACGCCGCGCCGAAGAGCATGACGCCGCGGGCTCCGAACGCATCGACCACCGGTCCGAACACCAGGTTGCCGACCGGGACCGTTCCACCGAAGACCATGAACCACAGCGGCATCACCGAGGCCCGTTCGGTGTCTCTGAGATTCACCTGCAAGGTGGTCACCAGCGCCGTCGCGGTCATGAAGTAGAAGGCGCCCAGAACGAACGAGACCGGGAACGCCGGGATCGGATCGCTCAGCAATGCGAACACCGCGAGGCTGATCGCGAAGCCGATGAAACCCACCATGATCATGCGCGACCTGTCGACCCGCGCCAGGAACGTCGACACCGACAGCGCGCCGATCGCCGCGCCGAGACCCCAGGTGGCATAGAGCCACTTATAGGTGGCGCTCTGCACATCGATACCCAGATTGAGGCGAGTGACCGAGGGGAACAGGCCGATATAGACGAGTGAGAACAGGCTGAACAGCATCATGGCCACCAGCACCCGCGCCAGCACCGGGCGGCCGCGTGCGATGTTGATCCCGGTGAGCAGACGCCGCCACCCCTGTTCGGGATGGGTGCCGCGCACATCGGGGATCAGCACCGCGACCATCGCGCCGATGAGGAACAGATAGGTCGCGGCATTGACCATGAACAGCTGTGAGGTCGAGAAACCGACCCCGGCCAACACCGCTGCGATGGCTGGTCCGAGGACCCGGCTGGCATTGATCATCACCGAGTTGAGCGAGACCGCACCGGCGAGATCCTGGCGGGCGACCATGAGTGGGACACTGGCCTGGAACGCCGGCGCGTTCAGTGCGTTCGCGATGCCGATCGACAACTGCACCAAGAACAGTGACCAGAGGGCGGCATCGATGGCGACCAGTCCGGCGATGACCACCGTCAGGGCCATCTGCAGCAGTTGTAATGAGATCAGGAACGGTTTGCGCGGCAGTTTGTCAGCCAAGATGCCCGCCGGGATCGACAACAACAGCAGCGGGCCGAGCTGGGTGAACACCAACAGGCCGACGAGTGTGGCCGACTTGGTCCGGTCGTCGACATAGGCCGGCAGGATGAAGTTCTGCATCCACGTACCGGTATTGGAAGCGAATAATCCCAGCCAGATCAGCCGGTAGCTGCGATAGGCCAATGCCGCCCGAGCGGTGCCGGGTCGGTAGCGCGTCTGGGGGGCGGGAGGTGTGAAGGTCACTCGTCGGTCACGGCCTCGGCGGGGTCAGCTGTCATCGACCGCCGCTGGTTCGGGATGGATCTGGCACGAAGACCCTACAGAGCAGTCCGCGAACCCGACGAGCGCGGGCGCGATGATGGGGTCATGGAGACCGGTCCAGACACCATGTCGACCAACCAGCCGGCTGCGATCCGCACCGACGCGGCCGACGTTACCGAGGTCACGGCTTCGGGCACCGCAGCGGTGTGCCGATCACCGCTCGGGACCTTCGCCGAATGCCCGATGTGCGGTGGGTCGCTGTTCCCCGAACACGCCCATTTCCGCTGTTCGGGGTGCGGATGGCGCGATTCGTGCTGTGACTGATCTCGGTCGCTGATCAGCCGAGGACCAAATCCGCGTACTGGGCCAGCATTCCGGCGGGCCCCCCGACCAGCATCGTGGTCAGACAGGTCTCGCGCCAGCGCTCGAGTTCGTCGCGGATCTTGTCTGGCGGCCCGACCAGCGCAACGTCTTCGACCATCTTGAGCGGGATCGCCGCCGCGGCGGCCTGCTTATCACCAGCCAGATAGAGGTCCTGAACCTGTTGGGCGACGTCTTCGTATCCCATCCGGGAGAAGACCTCGAAGTGGAAGTTGGCACCGCGCGCTCCCATGCCGCCGGCATACAGCGCGAGGAACGGCCGCACGAAGTCGGCGCAGGCCTCGGCATCGTCGCCGGGAACGATCACCACCGGGGCGGCGACCTCGAACCCCTCGACACCATCGGGTTCGCCGCGGGCCGCGAAGCCCTCTCGCAGACAGTCACGGTAGAAGTCGTCCTGGGAGGGTGAGAAGAACAGCGGGAGCCAACCGTCACAGATCTCGGCGGATAACGCGACATTCTTGGGTCCCTCGGCGGCGAGATAGATCGGCAGATCCTTTCGCAGCGGGTGCACGGTCGACTTGAGCGGTTTGCCGAGGCCGGTGCCGCCGGACAACGGCATCTGGTACTGCTCGCCCTCGAAGACCACCGGCTCATCGCGGGCCAGGATCGTTCGGATGATCTCCACGTATTCGCGCGTCCGCGCGAGGGGCTTGGGGTAAGCCTGGCCATACCAGCCCTCGACCACCTGTGGTCCCGATGCCCCGATCCCGAGGACGAAGCGTCCGCCGGTGAGGTGGTCCATGGTGATGGCCGCCATCGCAGTCGCCGCCGGGGTACGCGCCGACATCTGCACGATCGCAGTGCCGAGCGTGATGCGTTCGGTCGCCGATCCCCACCAGGCCAGCGGTGTCAGCGCGTCCGAGCCGTAGGCCTCAGCGGTCCATGCCGAGTCGTAGCCGAGTCGTTCGGCTTCGAGCAGTGTCGCAGCGATATCGGCGGGAGGCCCCGATCCCCAGTAGCCGATCGTGTAGCCGAGTTTGAGGTTGCCCATCGGTCAAGACTACGACGGATCGCAACCGTCGGCCGGGTTGGGGCGGCCGACGGTTGGGGCGGCCGGGGTTCAGCCGTCGAGCGCGTCGAGCGCCGCGATGGGCTCGGTGAACTCCAGTGCGAGGAACTCCGCGACGAGCCGATTGGTCACCGCTCCGCCAGCGGTGTTCAGGCCGAATGCGAGATGGTGGTGGCGGCTCGCCGCCTCGCGCGCCCCGAGGGTCGCCACGCTCAACAGATACGGCAGGGTGGCATTCGTGAGGGCATAGGTCGAGGTGTTGGGCACCGCGCCGGGCATATTGCCGACCGCATAATGCAGCACCCCATGCAACTCGAAGGTGGGATCGCTGTGTGTCGTCTCGCGCGTCGTCTCGATACATCCACCCTGGTCGACGGCGACATCGACGATCACCGATCCGGGCCGCATCGCTCGGACCATGTCCTCGGTCACCACCACCGGGGCGCGCCCACCGGCGACGAGGACTGCGCCGATGACGAGATCGGCATCGGCGACAGCGCGTTCGATCGCGCCGCGGTTGGAGGCCAGCGTCGTGATGCGGCCGTGGTGGACCTGTTCGACCCAGCGGAGCCGATCGAGATTGCGGTCCACGACGATCACCTCGGCCTCCATGCCGCCTGCGATCCATGCCGCATTCCAGCCGACGTTGCCGGCCCCGAGCACGACGACGCGCGCCGGTCGCACACCGGGTGCGCCGCCCATCAGCACCCCGCGACCGCCGTGATGGCGAGCGAGGTGCTGTGCGCCCATCTGCGGTGCCAACCGACCGGCGATCTCGCTCATCGGTGCCAGCATCGGCAGGCTGTGATCCTCCAACTCGACGGTCTCATAGGCGAACGCGGTGGTCCCGGCATCGAGCAGTGCACGGGCGACATCGGGATACGCGGCGAGATGCAAGAAGGTGAACAGCACCTGGTCTGAGCGCAGGTGGGCGTATTCCTCGGGTCGGGGCTCTTTGACCTTGATCACCATCGGCTGCGCCCATGCCTCGGCGGCATCGGTGACGAGACGCGCCCCGGCGGCAGCGAATTCCTCATCGGAGATCGAGGCGCCCTCGCCGGCGCCGGCCTCGATGACCACCTCGACGCCGGCGCGCTGAAACTCGCGCACCCCATCGGGGGTGATCGCCACCCGGTATTCCTCGGTCTTGACCTCGGTGGGCACGCCGATGGCGCCGATCGCCGGTGAGGAGTGCTTCATGGCCGCGGTGGGGTCACTCATGGGATCAGTGTGCGCGGCGTGGACCCGTGGATGGTGAGGAATGCGATGACAGAATGGCAACATGGCTGAGGAAAACGTGCCGATAGACCGAATTGACCGTGAGATCCTCGGAATTCTTCGATCGGAGGGCCGGATCACCTGGCGTGACCTCGGTGATCGCGTCCATCTCGCTGCCACCTCGACGGCTGATCGGGTCCGCCGTCTCGAGCGCGACGGGGTCATCACCGGTTATGGGGCGCGCATCGATGCGGTGCGCGTCGGGCGCGGCGTGCGCGCTGTCGTCGACGTCGCCCTCGGCCCGGGTGATCTCGCGGCCGGATTCGAACAGCGTCTCGCCGGCCGTGATGAGGTGGTCTTCGCGGCCTATGTGACCGGCGCTGCGGACTACTTGATCGTCGTCGAATGCAGCGATGCCGAGGGACTCGACAACTTCGTGCGCTGGTTGCGCAGCGATGAGGCCGTGGCGCGTACCGAGAGCCATCTGATGCTGCGCGCTGTGGTCGAACGCAACTGAGCAGCAAGAGGCGATGGCACGCCGGCCGGTCGGGTCGTCGGCGTGCACGTCGGGCATCGAAATCTGCTTCACTGTTGCCATGGAGCAGTTTCGTAACTTCGTCAATGGCCAGTCCGTCGATGCGGCCAGCGGTGAGACGCTGGAGTTGATCGACCCGACCACCGGACAGGTGTACGCCACCTCACCCAGGTCCGGTGAAGCCGATATCGAGGCGGCCATGCGAGCTGCCGAATCGGCCTTCGAACACTGGAGCAATGCCACGCCTGCGGAGCGGTCGCTCGCGCTGTACCGCATCGCCGATGCCATCGAGGCCCGCGGTGAGGAGTTCGTCGAGATGGAGGCGCGCAACTGCGGTAAGCCGATCGCCATGGTGCGCTCCGAAGAGGTGCCGCCGATGGTGGACCAGATCCGGTTCTTCGCCGGGGCGGCGCGCATGCTCGAGGGCAAGAGCGCCGGTGAGTACATGGCCAATATGACCTCGATCATCCGCCGTGAGCCCATCGGGGTATGCGCGCAGGTGACACCGTGGAACTATCCGATGATGATGGCGGTGTGGAAGTTCGCGCCGGCCATCGCCGCGGGCAACTCGGTGGTCATCAAGCCGAGCGACACCACTCCGGCCACCACCGCATTGCTCGCCGAGATCGCGGCTGAGTTCCTGCCGCCCGGGGTGTTCAACGTGATCTGCGGTGACCGTGACACCGGCCGGGCGATGGTCCAACACGAGGTGCCCGCCATGGTCTCGGTGACCGGATCGGTGCGCGCCGGTATCGAGGTCGCCACCGCCGCCGCGGCCTCGCTCAAGCGGGTCCATCTCGAACTCGGCGGTAAGGCGCCGGTCGTGGTCTTCGATGATGCCGATATCGAGGCTGCGGCCGCAGGGATCGCCGGGGCCGGGTACTTCAACGCCGGCCAGGACTGCACCGCGGCCACCCGGGTGCTGGCATCGCCGGGCATCTACGGCGACATCGTCGATGCGCTCGCCGAACAGGCCCGCGCCACCCCGGTCGGCTCACCGCATGAAGATGTCGTGTTCGGCCCGGTCAACAACGCCAACCAGCTCGCCCATGTCTCGGGTTTCTTCGATCGGGCCCCCGATCATGTGCGCGTCGTCACCGGCGGGTCGCGTATCGGCGATGCCGGGTACTTCTTCGAGCCGACGGTCGTCGCGGATCTCCGCCAGGACGATGAGATGAGTCAGCGCGAAATCTTCGGGCCGGTCATCACCGTGCAGCCCTTCAGCGACGAAGATGAGGCGGTGCGCTGGGCCAACGGCGTCGAGTACGGCCTGTCCTCGAGTGTGTGGACCCGCGATTTCGGCCGTGCCATGCGCATGGCTAAGCGTCTCGACTTCGGTGCGGTGTGGATCAACACCCATATCCCGATCGTCGCCGAGATGCCCCACGGCGGTTTCAAGAAGTCCGGCTATGGCAAGGACCTATCCGCCTATGCGCTCGATGACTACACCCGCATCAAGCATGTCATGGCGAATCTCGACAGCTGATGGCTGACTCTGAGACTCCGGCGACCCATGTCGCCCTGCAACCCTCGACGGCCGCGAGCGTGCCGGCGATCACCACGGCCATCACCGATGCCGGAGCGCGTCTCAGCGAACCCGGCGATGCCGACGCGCTGGTCTGGGTCGATCCCTATGATCCAGACGGCCTGCGTCGGACACTTGCCGACGCACCCGGTGTGCGCTGGGTGCAGTTGCCCTTCGCCGGGATCGAGAACTTCGTCGACGTCTTGGACCCGGAGCGCTTCTGGACCTGCGGTAAGGGCGTCTATGCCGACCCGGTCGCAGAACTGGCGCTCGGCCTCGGTGTGGCGGGACTGCGCGGGATCGGCCACTATGCGCGCCAGGACCACTGGTCCGAGCAGCGCGGCGTCAATCTGCTCGGCGGGCGCATCACCCTCGTCGGCGGTGGTGGGATCACCGAGTCGTTCCTGCGATTGATCCGCGGCTGGGACTGTCGAGTGACGGTGGTGCGACGCCAGAGCGCGGCAATGGACGGTGTCGACCGGGTGCTCGGGCCCGACCGATTGCATGAATCGCTCGATGGTGCCGACCTGGTGGTGTTGGCACTCGCGCTGACACCTGAGACCGACGGTCTGATCGGTGCAGCGGAGCTGGAGATCATGTCCTCGCACTCGTGGATCGTGAACGTGGCCCGTGGCCGCCATATCGTCACCGACGACCTCGTCGCCGCGCTCGAGTCGGGATCGATCGGGGGAGCGGGTCTCGATGTCACCGAGCCCGAACCACTGCCGGCGGACCATGCACTGTGGCATCTGCCGAACTGCATCATCACCCCCCATGTCGGCAACACCCGCGAGATGGCGGTGCCGCTCTTGGCGCGCCGGGTCGGCGAGAACGTCCGGCGTTTCATCGCCGGCGAAGAACTGATCGGCCCGATCGACCTGGAGGCCGGCTACTGAGCCGTTCGCATTACGAGGTGCTCGGCATCGACCGAATGGCATCGCGCGACCAGATCCGCGATGCCTATCGCTCCCGGGCGCGAACTGCGCATCCGGACCGATCCGGCTCAGCCGACGAGATGGCCGCGGTCAACGAGGCGTATCGGGTCCTGAGCGACCCGGGACGTCGAGCCGCCTATGACCGC
>SKFX01000228.1 GCA_007117775.1 Ilumatobacteraceae bacterium | reverse complement strand
CCTCAGCGCAGTGTCATCGACCTGGACGGCACGGCAGTCTCCGCGGTCGAGATCGAGATCACCGCCGTGGATGCGCGTCTGACACCGGAGTACTTTTCCGGTGCACCCCGGGAACTTCCCGTTGCACTCAACATCGAACTGTCCCACAACGGTGCTGCGCTGACACTGCCGGTCCCCGACGCGATTGATGCGCGCTGTCGCGACGATCTGATCGCCATCAACGGTGAACCGCACCCGGTGGCTCTGATCGGCGATGTCACCGATGCACTCAGACGCGACACCATCGAGATCGTCTCATGTGCTCCGATCATCGATCTCGGTGCCGGTGAGCATCGAGTGACCACCTCGGACGGGTTCCGCACCGGGATTAACATCGACCGCCTCGTGCTGTCCTCGCCATCGCCATCGGCTGCCGATATCGCCGACGCCGCCGCACTCAGCGGCCCCGTCGCCTATGAGCGCCTCAGCCCCACCGCGCTGCGTGCTGAGATCCCGCCATCGGACACACCGCTGTGGTTGACGCTGCGTGAGAGCTGGAATCCGGGATGGCAGCTGAGCATCGACTCGGGCCCATATGCCGGCGAGGTGCTCGAGCCGGTCCTCGTGGATGGTTATGCGGCCGGGTGGGTGCTGCCACCGGCAGCCCAGACCACCGCCGTCAGCATCGAATGGGTGCCCCAACGCCAGATCATCATCGGGATCGTGATCAGCGCACTCTCGCTCATCGCTGCGATCGCGCTCGGTATCGGTCGGCGACGTCGCCCGTCGACAGCGGCTGCGATATCCGCTGTGACCACAATGCCCGAATCTGCGCCGGCGAGTACCCGGATCTGGGCCCGTTGGATCGATCTGATGCTGTGGACCCCGGTGCTGTTCGTGGTGGGTGGGGTGGCCGCAGCGGGCACATATCTGCTGATCCGGCTCGTATGGCAGGCACCGACCAACAGGATTGGCCGAGCGGTGCCCGCAGTCGTGGCCACCGGTGCTTGGACGATCAGCGCGCTCTACATCACCGCACTGCAGTTCGGCTATGACTATGTCGCCGATCCCCAATGGCCGTCACGATTCAGCCTGGTGAGCCCGCTCACCTGGGTGGCCGTCGGCGCAGTCGTCGGTGCCGCCCCATGGGTCGAGTCCCGATCGAACGCGGATCATCATCACACCGCGACCAGCGGCTAGTTTGCAGGAACCATGCGCACGCTCGTCATCGTTCCCACCCACAATGAGGCGGACAATATCGCCGAGTTGCTGACGCGGGTCCGCAGCGCTGCCCCCACCGCCGACATCATGGTTGTCGATGACATCTCGAGCGACGGCACCCGCGACCGGGTCCTCGACACCGCACAGCGACTCGGCCAGATCCGCTTGGAGCCACGCGGTCGCAAAGCCGGTCTCGGCGATGCCTACCGGCACGGGTTCCGCATCGGACTCGCCGAGGGCTATGACGCCATGGTCGAGATCGACGCCGACCACTCACACGATCCCGATGACCTGCCGATCATGTTGGCACTCGCCGAACAGGGCATCGATCTGGTGATCGGATCGCGCTATATCCCCGGCGGTGCGGTACCCGGTTGGGCGCGGCGTCGGCTCTGGCTGTCGCGATGGGGTAACCGCTATGCAGCGATCATGCTCGGTCTGGCGATCAATGACGCGACCGCTGGGTACCGCGTCTATCGGGCCGAGACGCTGCGCGCCATCGATCTCGACCGGATCCGCGCCGATGGATACGGATTCCAGATCGAGATGACCTATCGGGTCGTCGAACTCGGCCTCAAGGTCGTCGAGGTCCCGATCGTGTTCCGTGACCGCATCGCCGGAGAGTCGAAGATGCATCGCCGGATCGTGATCGAGGCGTTCTGGCTGATCACCCGCTGGGGGCTCAGCGACCTGTTCACCCAGCGTCGCCGTCGCCGGACCTTGGAGCTCACCTCACCTCCAGAGCCACACGAAACCGATATCGCTCACCGCTGAGACCGGCCCGCCAGCGTCCCCACCAGCAGTTCGAGCTGGCGCTGTGCGACTGCATCCCATGACAGGCTGGCCGCATGTTCGATCGCTCCTGTGCTGAGCCGACTCCAACGTTCGGAATCCGACAGCACCGCCACAACCGCCTCGGCCAAGCCGACTGCGCCGGCGGCATCATCGACGAGGATCCCACTGACACCGTCGATGACCGCACCGCGATGTCCGGCGATATCGGTCGCCACCGCAGGCGTGCCACATGCGGCACCCTCGGTGAGCGACATCCCCCAGCCCTCGGCATAGGAGGCGCTCAACACCAGCCGGGCACGCTGGTAGGCATCGACCAACTCGTCATCGTCGACGCGGCCGCGCAGCCTCGCCCAGTCACCGGCGCCGCGATCGTCGATCCAGCGCTGCAGCGACTGTCGATCGGGTCCATCGCCGATCACCTCGACGCGCACCGAGCCGAGTGTGCCACGCACCATCTCGACGGCCTCGAGGGCTCGCTGCACTCGCTTCACCGGCGCCAACCTCGCCACGACCACGATCAGGGGATCGGCACCGCGCCGATGCGGTGCCGGTGAGAACCGCTGCTCGACACCCGGAGCAATGACGGTGACATGTTCTGGGGCGATCCCGAGATCGACGATATGGCTCGCGCTGGACTCTGACAGTGTGGCCACCTGCGAGCGGCGATACCACCGCGGCGCCAGGCGCATCTCGAGTGCCCGTCCGATCGGTGCGACCGGACCCGGCAGCACATCACGCCACATCTGGTCGTGGACATGATGCAACCACACCACCCCCGGACCCCGGTGCCAGACCGGGGAGAACCACGGCACCCCATTCCAGATCTCGACCACCGCCTCGCAGCGACCAGAGCGTCGCAGTGCCCGTCCGATTCCCGCAGCGATCGCTCGGCCGAACACCGTGTAGCGCGAACCCACCTGTTCCACCCGGTAGCCGTTCCGGACGAATTCACGTCGCCGATCATGTGTCGAGGTGCGATGGACGATCTCGAGTCCAGCGCTCGCCCACCGACTGAAGATCTCATCGGCATGCACCTCTGACCCACCGGCATCAGGATCGTCGAGGTCACGCCATGCGAAACTGCGCACCCGTGAGATGCCAGCAGCGTGCAGCGCCGATACCGCGGCGTCCAGGCCTGCACCGGGATCTGTCGACATCGCCGGGTCGTTCACTTCAGTGGGAGGCGGCGCCAGATCGGCCCGGGCAGGTGGCGCAGAACGCTGAACAGCCACCGCAATGGACCCGGCACCCAGATCGTGCGTTTACGGCCGCTCAATGCTGCTGCGACCGCCTCGGCGACCGAGTCGGGATCGGTGGCCAGCGGGGCTGGCTCCATGCCCTCGGTCATCCGTGTCGTGACGAAACCCGGCCGCACGATCAGCACCGACGCCCCGGTTCCCTCGAGTGCGTCACCGAGTCCCTGAGCAAAGGCGTCGAGGCCGGCTTTGGAGGCCCCATAGACGAAGTTGGCCCGCCGGACCCGCTCACCGGCCACGCTCGAGAGCACCACGAGTTGACCATGGCCCTGTTCACGGAAGCGGTTGGCGACCGCCAGACAGGTGCTGACCCCCCCGACGGTGTTGACCTCGAACAGCTCGGCGGCGGCGACCGGGTCGACGGCGAGCTGTTCGGCCCGACCGAGCACACCGGCTGCGAAGATGACCAGATCGAGATCGCCGACCCGGTCTGCGATCTCGGCCACCAGTTCCGGGTGTGAAGCGTACGAGCGGGCCTCGTAGGAGACCAACGACACCGCGGCTGGTGCGAGTTGTGCGTTGAGCGTCTCTCGATATCGCTCAGCACCATCGACATCACGACAGGCGAGGACCACCTGGGAAGTTCGCGGCGTCACCAGACGACGCACGATGGCCAGCGCGATCTCGCTGGTGCCACCGAACACGACGATGGTCTGTGGTTCACCCATTGCATTGCGCATCGCGCCCTCCTCAACGATCCTCGGCGAGTCGATCGCCCACCGATATCATCCCATCATCACCGACGTTGGCTCGGCATTGTCGAGCAATCTTTGCGACGACTGGACTCGGCCGAATCACAGCTCCAAGCGCCGCGACAGGTCACTGTTCCACACACGATCGGGATCGACACGATCTCGAACGGCTACGAAGCGCTCAAGGTGCGGGTAGGTGGCCCGTATCATCTCCGGTGTCGCCACCGCATCCTTGGCGAGATACACCCTCCCACCGGCTTCGAGCACCATCTCGTCGAGATCGACGACCAGATCGGCCAGGACCGCTGGGACCGCGGGCACGTCGAGCGTCAGGGTCCAACCCGGCATCGGGAAACCCAGCATCGCCGGATCGGCCTCACCGAAGCGCTTGAGCACCGCCAGAAAGCTCGCTCGGCCGGCCATCACGATGCGTTCGATCGCCCTTCGGATCACCTGATGCTGCTCGTCGGGCACCACGAACTGATATTGGATGAATCCCCGATGACCATAGAGCCGGTTCCAGTTCCCGACGGCGTCGAGGGGGTGGAAGAACCGGGCGATCGGCTGCACCTCGTCGGTTCGACGGCGCGGTGCCGACCTGAAGTACGCCTCGTTGAACACCTTGATTCCGGCACGATTCAACAGGTTCGGCATCCCGGCGGGCACACTGGCGAGATGTCCGGGGTCGTAGCGCAACGGATCGGTGTCCTCGAGTTGCTCACGACGAGCGAAATCACCGCTCGTCAGCACCCCACGGCCGAGACGGGCCCCGCGCGCCACCAGGTCGATCCACGCCACCGAATAGCGATAGCGCTCATCACCGCGCTCCATCTCTGCCATCAACTCATCGAGGTCGTTCGCGCGCACCGTATCGACGAGACAGCGACTCGTCTCGATCGGGATCATCTCCACCACCGCTGAGGTCACCACACCGGTGAGACCCATTCCCCCGATGGTCGCCCACCACAGATCGGGATCGCTGTCGGGATCGACGGTGATCGTTGAGCCATCGGCGAGCACCATCGTGATCGACTTCACCCATCGCCCGAAACTGCCGTCGCGATGGTGGTTCTTGCCATGCACATTGGCGGCGATCGCGCCCCCGATGGTCACATAGCGAGTCCCCGGACTGACCGGGATGAACCAGCCACGCTGCACCGACTCGCGCAGGATCGCGTCGATCGTCACACCGGCGCCGACGCGCAGGAGCCCAGTGGCATCGTCGAGCACCAGCTCCTGATCGGCGAGTCGCAGGACCGTTCCCCCGGCATTCATCGCCGCATCCCCATAGGCGCGACCACAACCGCGCGCGATCGCCCCACGGGGTCCGAACCCGGCGAGGAGGCGGTCGAGATCGACGGCATCGGCATCGATCACATCGGCCACCGAGACCGGCGTGCGACCCCATCCACTCAGCGATCGACGCTCCATGGGACCCGCCATCTCAATAGGGCCAGTCGGGCACCGGTCGCCCGAGGCGCTTGAACACCTTGCCCACACCGAGCGATAGCAGCACCTTCACGGCAAGGTTCTTCGCGAACCAGGGCAGCTGCGCCAACTGTCGTGCGGCGTTGCGCACCCGATCCCGCGGATCACCGCCCAGATCGGCCCGGTATTCAGCCAAGGAGGAACTGCGGCCGATATAGCGGAATCGGCGCCCGAGCAGCAGTTCTCGCCCGATCGCAAACGTGACGCCGATCGATGAGAACGAGTCGTGGATCAACAGCGTGCCGCCCTCGGTCACCCGAGCCCCCCAGTCACGGATATCGGTGCGCGCCGGCGCATAGCGATGGGCACCGTCGATGTACAGCAGATCCACGAGTCCGGTGACATGGCCATGGGCGTCATCGGAGAACATGCGCAGATGGGTGACCCGATCGCCGACACCACCATTGCGCAGGTTCTCCCAGAAAACCCGATGGTCCTCCTCGGCCTCGTCGCGATAGCCGGCCAACTCCTGGGGACCCCGGTCATTGCCGGCATGGGGATCGATGGCGAACACCGTTGCGTCATCGGGTGCTGCTGAGGCGAGCACGATCAGCGACTTGCCCCTGAAGCTCCCGATCTCGACGATCGTCGCCCCGGCCGAGCAGCGCTGCGCCGCTGCGAACAGGCGCGCGCCCTGTTCGGGTCGCATCCAGCCGTCGAGGCCCTCGACGCGGGGCGCGAGCGCGGCATAGTGATCAACTCGAGTGCTCATGAGGTGTAGACCGCCAAACCATAGACCACGACCCAGACCAAACCGGCGATCTGCAGGACACGATCTGCGAGGAACACGTCCTCGGGTGCCTCCCCCTCACCGCGCTCGAGCACCAGCAGATATCTGAGCAGCGCAACGACCACCGGGACCACCGAGATCTCGAACAGGATCAGCTCAGACGAGCTTGCGCCCTTGGACTCGAAGGCCCACAGGCTGTATCCGAGGATCGCTCCGGTACAGGAGATCGCGAGCACCGTTCGCAGATACTCGACCGGATAGACATCGAGCGTGCTGCGCGTCAGGGTATGGCCACCTCCAGATGCCCTGAGTTCGGCATACCGCTTGCCGGTGACGACGAACATCGCCCCGAACGACACCGAGGCCAAGAACCAACTCGACATGGGCACCGACACTGCGACCGCGCCGGCCGCGGCGCGCAGCACGAATCCCGCCGCAACCGCGACCAGGTCGACCACGGCGATGTGTTTGAACACCGTCGAATAACTGACGGTCAGCACCTCATAGATCAGGATCAGCACCATGACCTCGACCCGGCCGGTGCCGAGGGCGATCAATGGAGCGAGCACCAACCCGGCGGTCCCGACCACTGCAGCGAGGCGTACCGGCACCGTACCCGCTGCGATCGGCCGGAGGCGTTTGCGCGGATGCAGCCGATCGCGCTCGCGGTCGAGCACATCGTTCCAGAAATACGTCGCACTCGAGGCGATGCAGAATGCGATGAAGGCGACCAACGCGCGCACGAACTCGTCTCGTTGATCCAGCACCCCCGCAGCAGCCGGAGCGGCGAACACCAGCACGTTCTTGAGCCACTGACGCGGCCGCGCGGTCCGGACCAGACCGCGCACGACACCGGACTGCACCGCAGACCGACCGTGATCGGAAGCCATCTCATCGCTGTCGAGGAGCATCAACGAACCCTAGTGCTCATGGAATCCTCGTGATGGGACCCGAGACCAGCTGTGCACGATCGGCATCGGCAAGCAGTTCGCGGTCACCGGCCGAGTCCCCATAGGCCCACACCTCGACACGCTCGCGTCCACCGGCCTGCTCGGCGAGCCAGCGGTGCAGACGATCCACCTTCTGGGGACCCCGGCAGTTCTGGCCATCGATGTCACCGGTCAGCACCCCATCGCGCTCGATGAGTCTGGTGCCGAGCACGGCATCGACACCGAGCAGTTCACCGAGGCGAGCGAGATACAGCTCATAGGAGGCAGAGACCAAGACGACCCGATGCCCCGAATCCAGATGCCAGCGGAGTCGGCCAGCGGTATCGGCGCGCAGCCACCGCTCATGGATCCGCTCGGCATGCCGGGTGGCCAGCGGTTCGATCTCGGCGATCCGGCGGCCCGCGAAGACGACTTCGCTCACCAGCGCCTTCACTCGATCCCGATCGCGACGGGCACCGGCTGCGATCACCGGTCCGACCGCACCAAGCATCCGACGAAGCGAGCGTGATCGCACGACGAGCAAGAACGGTACGACGCTGTCGCGCGTCGTGAGGGTCTTGTCGACATCGAAGGCCGCCACCACCGGACGCTCGACCGTGCTCACGGTCCACCCGGTGGCGGATCGTCGGTGACGGATCTCGAAACCGGATTCGAGCACCAGCGCTCGAGCTGATCCCAGAACTCCGGCCAACTCTTGGAGACCACCGCCGGATCGGCGATGGCCAGTGGGGTCTGGGTGGCACTCGCCAAGACCGCGAAGGCCATGGCGAGGCGGTGATCGTGGTGAGTCTGCACCACGCCTCGGGTCTCGAGCACATCTGCGCCGGTGATATCGAGGCCATCGGCCTGCTCGACCGCATCGACGCCGACACGACGCAACTCACCTGCGAGGTCCCCGATCCGGTCACTCTCCTTATGGCGGATGAAACCAACACCTCTGATGCGCGTCGTGCCGGTCGCTCCGGCGGCGACGACGGCGACGCTGGGCACCAGATCCGATGCCTCGCGCAGATCGACGTCGACGGCGCGCAACACCAGACTCGAATCGCGCTCGATGGTGACCGCACGATCCGCCCACGCGACACCACATCCCATCGCCTCGAGGACATCGGCGAAACAGCGATCCCCCTGCAATGATGTCGAACCGACACCTTCCAGGGTCACCCGCCCGCCACGCAGCGCGACCAGCGCAGCGGGATAACTCGCTGAGGAGGCATCGGCCTCGATTTCGATTTCGCAACCCCGGTAGCGGCCGGGGACGATGACCACACGATCACCAACGACGTCTGCCGACACTCCGAACTGCTCCATAATCGCGGCGGTCATCTCGACATAGGGTCGCGAGACCAGTTCGGTCTCCATGACGATCTCGAGACCGCTGTCGAGATACGGCCCGATCATCATCAGTGCCGAGATGAACTGGCTCGACACATCGCCGGGAAGCTGAACCGAACCGCCCCTGAGCGGCCCGCTGATCGATGCTGGGAGCCGATCACCTCCCCCGATGATCGTCGCACCGAGATCGCTCAGTGCTGTGAACAGTGCGCGCATCGGGCGTTGCCGCAGACGTTCAGCACCATCGATCGTGACGGGCGACGACCCGAGAGCGACGAGCGCTGAGATGAACCTCGACGTCGTTCCGGCCAGTCCGCACTCGATCGTGTCGCCAACCGGTCTCAGCCGGCCACCAGATCCCTGGACCCCGAGAGCCCTGGGGCCATCGCCACCACCACGGGCACCCGGATCCGCGCTGACATCGATGCCGAGCGCCCGCAGGGCACGCATCATGGCCTCAGTATCGTCGCCGGGGGCGACACCGATCAGTGCAGAGCGGCCGTCGGCCAGACCGGCACAGATCAACGCCCGGTTCGTGATGCTCTTGGACCCCGGTGCCCGCACGGCGAGATCGAACTCGCGCGTCGCGGACGGCGCGATGATGGTGCGATCCTCCACGGCCCTAGCCCAACGCGCTCACCGAGGGACGGAACCCGCGGGCGATCAGACCGCCGCGGAACAACTCGGTCATGGACTCATCGATCAGCACCACCGCAACACCGCGGGCCGACTCCGCAAGGTGCACCACCTCGAAATTGGCGATGTTGACCCCGAGATCGGCCGCCAGTGTGAAGACCTCAGCGGCAGCACCGGCGCGGTCAGGGATGGGGATACGGAACTCGACGACGACGGTGGGATCGGTGACGCGGCCGGGGAGGTTGATCCGCGCCTCGCGCGCCGTCTGCAGGCGCTCACCGAGATCGCTGCGCCGCTCCTCAGCGATCAAGCGCCGCACCTCGCTCAGGCCGCCGATCAGATCATCGAGAGCTGCACCGATGGCCTCACGGTTCTCCGAACAGATATCGAGCCAGATATCGGTCCGTCCGCCGGCAATGCGGGTCATATCGCGGAACCCACCCGCCGCAAGGCGCAGCAACGTGGCATGTTCCTGGCTGCGCTGAGCGGCGAGGCTCATCAGCGTGGCTGCGGTCAGATGGGGAACATGGCTCACGATCGCCACGAGGGCGTCATGGCGTTCGGGGGTGAGTGCCACCACCTCAGCACCGAGTGAACGCACCACGGCGGCCACGCTGGTGAAGGCCTCATCATCGCTATCGGTGACAGGGGTCAGCACCCAGATCGCCCCATCGAACATGTTCGGATCGGCGCCGTCGATCCCGTCGGCTTCGCTACCAGCCATCGGATGGCCTCCGATGAATCGATCATTCACCGTCGTCGCGCAGATCGATGCCTTGACCGAGCCGACGTCGGTGACCACACCAGCGGTGGATCCGAGTGCCCGAGCCACCTGTTCGGGGATCTGCGAGACCGGGACCGCCACGAAGGTGATCTCTGCTGCAGCGTTGAGCCCGGCCATGGCGATGAGACCGCGCTGGTGCGCTTCTTCCAGTACATCAAGGTCGAGATCATCGCCGTGCACCGTCCAGCCCCGCTCACTCAAGCCGGCTGCGATGGACGAGCCGATGAGTCCGAGTCCGACCACATTGGCGATCCTGGCGTTCCCGGGCGATGTCACGGCGACTGATCGTAACGGTCATCGGCCGGGTTGCCGGATTCGCTGCGCACGGCGCGCGCCAGCGCCAGCACCTCGGCTGGGTCCAGTTGACGCCAGTGACCGGGCGCGAGGGACCGATCTGTGATCGGGCCGATCCGGGTCCGCACCAGCCGCAGCACCGGGTGCCCCACCACCTCGCACATGCGGCGGACCTGGCGGTTGCGGCCCTCATGGATCACGAGGCGCAGGATGCCCGGTTCAGGCTGCGACACCCTCGCCGGTGCCGTGGGTCCGTCATCGAGCTCAACACCTTCGCGGAGGCGACGCAACGCACCGGCTGAGACCGGCCCTGCGTCCACCTCGGCCAGATACTCCTTGTCGACCCCATGGCGCGGATGGGCAATATGTTGCGCGAGGTCTCCATCATTGGTCACGACCAGCAGCCCCTCGGTATCGAGATCGAGACGGCCGACAGCGAACACACGCGGTGACTCGGGCACCAGATCCAGTACGGTGCGACGACCATGGGGGTCACTCGAGGCGGTGATCACTCCAGCGGGTTTGTTCAACAGATAGTGCACCAGGCCGGGCCGGACACCGATCGGAACGTTGTCGACGGCAATCTGGTCATGGTTGGGATCCACGCGCCGTCCGAGGACCGCGATCTCGCCATTGACCGTGACCCGACCGGCCTCGATCAGGTCCTCACAGCTGCGCCGGCTGCCGAGGCCGACCGACGCCAAGACCTTCTGCAGGCGCTCTCCCTGGGGAAGTGAGCGGTGTTGTTCCCACTGCTGCTCCCACAGCGGCGGTTCAGGTTCCGACATCATCGTGTGGTGAGATGCTCAGACCCTTCTCGAGCGTCTCCACCACGGTCGCATCGGGAATGAACTCGGCGATCGGCGGCAGATCTGCGACCGAGTCGAGACCGAGTTTCTCCAAGAACAGCGGGGTGGTCCCGAACAGGATCGCCTGTCCCGGCCCATCATCTCTGCCGACCTCATCGACATAACCGCGCGCCACCAGGGTCCGCAGCACCCCATCTGGGTCCACCCCGCGGATCGAGGCGATCTGCGCCCGTGAGATCGGCTGTTTGTACGCCACGATCGCCAAGGTCTCGAGCGCCGCTCCCGACAGACGCGAGCGCTGTTCGCTCAGGACGAAGCGTTCGACATAGGACACCAGATCACCACGGGACTGATAGCGGTAGCCGCCGGCGACGCGGACCAGTTCGAAGCCATGGCCTGACTCGTCATAGGCCTCGGCCAACTCGTCACACCATGCCTCGATATCGGTGACCGGACGCTCGAGTAGTTGCGCCAGCAGTTCTGGCGGCACCGGTTGGGTGGCGACCATGATCAC
This sequence comes from Ilumatobacteraceae bacterium, assembly GCA_007117775.1. Lineage (GTDB taxonomy): Bacteria > Actinomycetota > Acidimicrobiia > Acidimicrobiales > Ilumatobacteraceae > CSBr16-110. The sequence continues at coordinate 13,570 of SKFX01000228.1, read as the reverse complement.
CGCCTCGAGGACGCGCTTGGATTCAGCGGAGTCCGCCTGAGGTGTGGGGTCGTGGTTCAGTTCCATTCAGCCCTCATAGATATCGACCTGGATCTCCTCGGTGGTCAGATGATCGGGTCCGATCCATTCGATCGCGATCTCCCCGAATCGGCCTGCCTGCGTGACGTCCACATAGCCCTGTTTGAACAACTCCAACACCGCCAGGAAGCGAACGATCACCTCGATGCGATCAACGATCCCCGATGTCAGCCGACGGAAGCTGATCGGACCGCTACGCGCCAATTCGTCGACCAGTTCCAGCACTGCGTCGGCGACGGTATGGCGGATCGGCGCCACATGGTATAGATCCACCACCGGTTCGGGCACCGGCGTCAGGGCACGGATCGCAGCCGCCATGATGCGCTCAGGCGTCACGCCGGCCAACAGGTCCGGCGCAAGACCGTCGAAGCGTTCATCGGGCCCGGCGATGCGCGCGAAACAGCGATCGGAATCCTGGGCCAACTGGGAGAAGACCCCGGCGACGTCTTTGAAGGTCTTGCACTCGAGCAGGCGCGCCAAGAGCAGATCGCGTTCTTCGAACAGCGCCAGTTCCTCATCGAGATCGACATCGCGTTCACCGGGCAGCAGACGACGAGCCTTGAGTTCGACCAATGTCGCGGCGATCAGGAGGAACTGGGTCGCGACCTCCAGATCGAGGCCCTGCATACGCTCGATCTCGACGAGGTACCGATCCACGATGACCGCGAGGTCAACCTCGTAGATATCGACCTGTTCTTTCAGGATCAACTGCAACAGCAGGTCGAATGGTCCGCTGTACGCAGGGGTTTGGACGTCGATGCTCATCTGTCCCCCACGCTAGCCAACCATGGGGGTCACCGGCGGCCACCGAGGTAGCCTCGGGCGACGTGACACGTGTCCTTTCCTGTATCCAACCCACCGGCGAGGTTCACCTCGGGAACTATCTCGGCGCCTTGCGCAACTGGGTCTCCGGCCAGGACCGTGCCGACGCCTTCCATGGCATCGTCGACCTCCATGCCCTGACCGTGGTCGACTCCCCCGGAGTGATCGGCGATGACACATTGAGGCTCGCGGCGATGCTCTTCGCCGTCGGTCTCGATCCCGACCGTGCCACGGTCTTCGTCCAGAGCCATGTCCCAGAGCACAGCCAGCTGAGCTGGGTCATGGAGTGCACCGTGTCATTCGGCGAGCTGTCACGAATGACGCAATTCAAAGACAAGTCAGCCCGGCGCGAACAGGACTTCATCTCTGCGGGACTCTTCACCTACCCGGCACTGCAGGCCGCCGACATCTTGTTGTACGACGCCGAAGAGGTCCCCGTCGGCGACGATCAGCGCCAACACATCGAAATCACCCGCGATATCGCCCTGCGCTTCAACCATCGCTTCGGCGAGACCTTCGTGGTGCCGCGCGCTGTCACCCCACCGGCGGGCGCACGGGTGATGGACCTGCAGGAACCGACCTCGAAGATGTCCAAATCCGCAACGACGCTGGCCGGCTGCATCCTCATGACCGATACGGCGGACATGGTCGCGAAGAAGTTCAAGCGTGCCGTCACCGACTCCGAATCGTTGGTGGTCTATGACCCAGAACACAAGCCCGGTGTCAGCAACCTGCTCGAAATCCTGAGCGCCTGCACCGGTGAGGCCCCGAGCGACCTGGCCGGTCGCTACGAGCAGTACGGGCCGCTGAAATCCGACTGCGGTCATGCGGTGATCGAGACGCTCGCACCGATCCAAGAACGCTACCGCGAACTACTGGACGACCGGGGTGAATTGAGCCGCCTGTTGACAATCGGTGCCGACAAAGCCCGCCGGGTGGCAACTACCACCCTGGATCGCGCCTACGCAGCCATCGGTTTGTTGCCACCGCGCTGACCACGGGTTGCTCAGCGCGCATCATCGCAGTCACGCAACACTGTTGCGTACCTGCCGCGACCAGCCACCAGCTCGATCGTCGACACAGCGGATCCGGCCTCACTCAGCATCTCGGCGCCGATGCGCTCATGGTCGAGGTAGCGGCTGAATCGATCGGTGCGGGCCCCGACCAGTGTGGCGGTGACCCGACCGGGCACCGACAGCGCGCTGTCGACCTTTCCCACATCATGGAGCAACGCTCCCGCCATCAGCTCACGATCGTCGACCGAGGCATTGAATCGGCGCGCGACGGCAATGGAATGCCGCCGGTCATGATTGGCCATCTTGCGCCAGAGCGCCACCTCGGCCGGGATCATCCATGACTCCGCCCACAGTTCATCTCGTACCGGCGGCGCAGCAGGTGACAGCGAACCGACGAACCGTCGGGCCAGATGGCTGACCCGGACCAGATCTGCCCGGATGCCCATCAGCGCCTCACCGCTCGCGGGTGCGAGGTGCGGTAGACCTCCAAGAGTCGCTCTTGGCTGACCCGGGTGTACACCTGCGTGGTCGAGATCGAGGCATGACCGAGGAGTTCTTGGACGACGCGCAGATCCGCACCGTGATCCAACAGATGCGTCGCACACGAGTGACGCAACGAATGCGGCGACAGTTCGGTGACGATACCGGCCTGACGGGCACGCTCTCGCACAACCGCCCATACCGATTGGCGTGAGAGCCGACGGCCGCGCGTATTGATGAACACCGCCTCGGCATCGGACCGACTCGCCCACTGGTCAGGAACCATGAGAGCTCTGCCGCCGGGGCCGAACCAGTCCTCGAGCGCCCGGCTGGCGGCCGCACCAAAGGGAACGATGCGCTCCTTGGAACCCTTGCCGAACAAGCGGACCAGATGTTGGTCGAGATCGAGATCCGGGATGGACAGGCCGACCACCTCCGATACACGCGCCCCGGTGGCATACAGCAACTCGAGCAGCGCGCGATCTCGAATCGGAATCGGTCCGTCGGCACCCACTGCGCCGAGCAGCGCATCGATATCTGCCTCGCTCAGCGGCTTTGGGATCCCGGCGGGGACACGAGGGCTCTCCACATCGACCGACGGATCATCGCGACGGCGTTCCTCGGTCGCCAGATAGCGGTGCAGCATACGAATCGCGGCCACCTGACGGGCCACTGAGGCAGGCGCTGAAGATGAGCGACGACGGGTGTCGATGAAATTCCGCACATCCTCGACCGTGGCGGTCAACGGTTCGCGACCATGCGACTCCAGCCAATCGCAGTACCCGACCAGGTCCCGTCGATACGCCGCCAGAGTGTTGGCAGAGCGACCGCGTTCAGATGCCAACCAGGCCAAGAACTCCTCGACATCGAGGGGTAGTTCACCTCCGGCCAAGTTCGCGCTCCGCCATGAGCAGCCCGATCACCGATTTGGCGTCGGTGATACGACCGTCCAGCACCATCGAGATCGCCTCGGTCAACGGGAGATGCACCACCTCGAGATGATCCTCCTCAGGGCCCTGGAGGTCTTGCTCGGTAGGTTCACAGCCGGTGGCGAGATAGATGATCGTGGATGAGTCGGTCATACCGGGCGACGGATGGAGTTCTCCGAGACGACTGAGTGTTCCAGCCCGCAGGCCAGCCTCCTCGGCGAGCTCACGAGCCGCTGTCGCCTCAGGTGGCTCACCGTCGACATCGCGCATTCCGGCGGGAATCTCGATCAAGGTCGTGTCGAGGGCGGGACGGTACTGCTCGACGAGCACGACCGATGCTTGACCCTCGGGGTCGAACAGCAATGCCACGACGCCAACCGCACCCGGTGAACGCACGATATCGCGGGTGAACTCGACGCCGTCGGGAGAACGAAATGCCCCGACGGCGACCGACCAGAGATAGCCGCGGTGCACCTCTTGATCACCGAGATGCACGAACTCCGACATCGACGCCCTAGTCGACGGTCTCGACCGCGCCCAATGTCTGCGCACCGGACGGCTCAACCGCCCCACGCACTGGCGACGCAGTTCCTGAGCGCGTCCGGCGGTGCCGCAACGCCGCTGCGATCAGTTCCCGGAACAGCGGATGCGGCCGGTCGGGGCGGCTCTTGAACTCGGGATGGGCCTGGGTGGCGACCCAATAGGGATGATCGGCGAGCTCGATGAACTCGACGAGCCGCTGATCCGGTGAGGTGCCGCTGCAGACGAATCCGGCCTCCTCGAACCGTTTGCGATAGGCCGAGTTGAACTCGTAACGATGGCGATGGCGTTCGCTGACGACCGGCTCACCGTAGGCCTCGGCAACCTTGGAGCCCGGGCTCAACACGGCATAGTAGGCACCGAGGCGCATCGTTCCCCCGAGATCGGTCACATCGCGTTGATCGACCATCAAGTCGATGACCGGATGGCGCGTCGTCGGATCGAACTCGGTCGAGTTCGCCTCGACGAGACCGAGACCGTGACGAGCGAACTCCACGGTCATGGCCTGCAGCCCCAGGCATAGCCCCAGGCACGGCACCTGCTCCTCGCGGGCATAGCGCGCCGCCGCGATCTTGCCCTCAAAGCCGCGTGTCCCGAACCCACCGGGGATCACGATCGCATCGAGTTCAGAGAGTCGATCGACCGCCAGCAGACCCTCGACATCTTCGGCCTGGATCCAATCGATGACCACATCGGCACGATGGTGGAACCCGGCATGTTTCAGACTTTCGACCACCGAGAGGTAGGCGTCGGCGAGTTGCACATATTTGCCGATCAGTCCGACGCGTACCGGCTCGACCGACTCCTCCACCCGCTGCACCAGTCCGAGCCATGAACTCAGGTCTGGTTCAGGTGTCTCGAGATCCAACAGATCGCAGACCACCGCATCGAGTCCCTCATCGTGCAGGATCAGCGGGAGTTCATAGATATTGGACGCATCAGCGGCGTTCACCACGGCGCGCTCATCGACATCGCACATGTTCGAGACCTTGACCTTGAGTTCCTCACTCAGCGGCTGCTCGCTGCGGCAGACGATCAGGTCCGGCTGGATTCCGCGACTGCGTAGTTCGGTGACCGAATGCTGTGTGGGCTTGGTCTTCTGCTCCCCCGCCGGGCCGATGAAAGGCACCAGGGTCACATGGATGTAGCAGACATTGCCGCGGCCTGCGTCGTTGCGGTACTGCCTGATCGCCTCAAGGAACGGCAGGATCTCGATATCACCGACGGTGCCACCCACCTCGGTGATGACGACATCGACATCGTCGATGGCGACTCGGCTGATCCTCCGCTTGATCTCATCGGTGATATGCGGGATCACCTGAACGGTCTTGCCGAGGTAGTCGCCACGGCGCTCGGCCGCGAGCACCGCCTGATAGATCGACCCGGTGGTTGCGTTGGAGTTGCGCGACAGGTTCTCGTCGATGAACCGCTCATAGTGACCGAGATCCAGATCCGTCTCTCCGCCGTCGTCAGTGACGAACACCTCACCATGCTCATAGGGGTTCATGGTTCCCGGATCGACGTTGATATAGGGGTCGAGCTTCTGCAGCGTGACACGCAACCCGCGGGCCTTCAGCAGGCGACCGAGCGATGAGGCGGTCAAACCCTTGCCGAGCGAGGAGACGACGCCTCCGGTCACGAACACATGCTTGGGCATCGCATCAACTCCCGCTGAAGACTCTCATACCGCCCACACCGACGCTCAAGAGTCTCAAGCGGTCTGATCGCCGGGAATGGGGAACTCGTTGCACAACGGAATCACATCCTATCCCCGCCAGCGGACTCGGGCGCGGATCGGCTGAGCAGCTCGGCGGCATGACGCCGAGCCGTCTCGGTGACCGATCCGGCCAACATCCGGGCCAGTTCGTCGATCCGGCCGTCCCCCTGCGCCACTGCGGTCTCCACCCGAGTGCGATCCCCCTCAAGACGCTTGGACACGACGAGTTGCCGGTCTGCTTCGGAGGCGACCTGGGCCAGATGGGTCACCACGAACACCTGATGGGCGCGAGCGAGCCGCCCGAGTGCTTGGCCGACCGCCACGGCGGCGGCTCCACCGAGGCCGGCATCGACCTCATCGAACACCAGAGTCCCGGGTTCGACGATCGGTGATCCATCGGTCTGCGACGAACCCGCAGATGCCATCAAGACGAGCCGCAGCGCCAGCATGGTACGCGCCAACTCCCCACCCGAGGCGACCTTGTTGAGCGGCTGGGGCGGCGCATCGGGATTCGCTGAGAAGTGAAGCTCGATATCGTCGGCGGCGGGATCGGTGTCCTCTGGGGCCACATGGAATACGACCCGGGCGGCGGGAAGAGCGAGTTCACGGAGACGCTCCTGGACCTGTTGGGCGAGACCTGGGGCGACGCTGCGACGCCGGCGCCCGACCTCGAGCGCTGCCGCAGCGACGTGGTGCTGCAGCTCCTCGCGCGCGACGGCCAGTTCGGCTGCCCGCTCCTCGAACGACTCGAGCTCATCGAGCCGCCGGCGAATCTCGGTGGCGTAGTCGATCACCTCGGCCAGGTCTGAGCCGTATTTGCGCCGCAGCTCAGCCAGCAGTTGGCGGCGAGCGCGGACCTCTGCGAGCAGTTCGGGATTCTCCTCGACCTGCTCGACAACATCGCGCAACACCATCGTCACATCATCGAGTTCGGCCAGCAGACCGCTGAGGCGTTCGGCCACCTCACGGAACGGTCCGCGCTCGACGAGCAGCGCGACAGCGTCGGCGAGACGGTCGCGCACACCACCCTCATCGGTGATCGAGCCGAGTGCCGATGCCCCGCTATCGCGATGGGCGACGGCATCGGCGAGGCCGTCCTCGATCTCAGTCAGGCGGACATCTTCTCCGGCGTCCGCGATGGCGGCACGATCGAGTTCATCGACCTGGAAGCGCAGCAGGTCGATCTCGCGGGCCCGCTCACGCTCATCACCGCCGAGGGCGAACATCGCCGCTTCCACCTCGGTGAGTTGACGACGCGCCTCGCGCAACGACTCGAGGTCGATCTCGCCGAATCGATCGATGGCGGCACGCTGGGTCGAGGCCGCCAGCAGACTCTGATGCGCATGCTGGCCGTGGAGATCGACGAGCCCGCGACAGATCTCAGCGACTGCAGCGACGGTGCTCGGCCGACCGTTGAGATACGCCCGTGAGCGGCCGTTGACCGGAATCACCCTGGAGATCACCACCTCGTCGGAGTCCGGGCCCACGAATCGCCCGTCGACACGCGCCTCATCAGCACCCGAGCGGACCATTGACGAGTCAGCCCGGCCTCCGACGAGCAGTTCGATCGCCTCGACGATCAGGGTCTTGCCCGCTCCGGTCTCACCGGTCACCGCCGTCATCCCCGAATCGAAGACGACATCGAGCGCTTCGATCACCCCGAGATTCTCGAGATGCAATTCGGCGAGCATGGCCATCATCGGTCGCTGAGACCGAACTTCTCCTTGAGCACCTGGTGATAGCGGACATCACTGAAGCGGACGAAACACGCAGTTGCCGGCGAGGGCACGCAGCGCAGCATGTCCCCCTCTCGCAAGATCGTGATCAGCCGCCCATCGACGGAGAGCTGCGCAGGCCGATGACCGAGCACCTCGAGTTCGACCGATTCCGACGGATCGAGTACCAGGCTGCGATCGAAGAGCATATGCGGAGCCACCGGCGTCAACAGCAACGCTCGGTGACGCGGCGAGACGACCGGACCTCGAGCCGAGAGCGAATAGGCCGTCGAGCCGGTGGGAGTCGCAACGATCAGGCCATCAGCGGCGTAGGTCGTGAAACGTTCACCGTCGATTCGCGCCAGGAGACGGATGGTGTGGCCTGACTCCCACTTCTCGATCACCGCCTCATTCAACGCCCGCCAGGTTCCGAGCGGAGTCCCATCGGCCTGTTCGGCCACAACCTCGAGCATGAGGCGCTCGTCGAGATGCCAACGACCCGCCTCAGCCCCCGAAGCGAACCGCGCCAAGGCGTCGGTGAGACCACCGGCCTCGACCTCGGTGAGATAGCCGAGCCAGCCCAGGTTCACCCCCAATAAGGGCACGGCAGCCCCATCGAGCAAATGCACGGCTCGCAACATCGTGCCATCTCCGCCGAGACTCACCACGAGGTCCGCCTCAGCGGGCGAGGTGTCGTCAGCGAGTTCGGCCATCGCGAGCGCGTCTGCGTCATCGGGAAGCAACCAACCGCGATGCCCGTTGGCCCTCAACCACTCGACGACCTGTCGGGCAACCGCTCCAGCCTCACCACGTTCATGGTGCGCAACCAGCAGCACCTTCAACGCAGCGATCCGACCACTTGAAGCCATCTGCGATGTGTCGCGAGCCTCTCGCTCCCGATTCAGATCAGTCATCGATCAGCTTCCTTTGGGTCAGGCGTCGGATCAGACACGGTAGCTGCGACAAGGAACTCCCGGTTTCCCTTCGCTCCGAGGATCGGCGAATCGACCCAGCCGACCACATCACCACCGTGTGCGATCAGGTGGCCTTCGACCTCAGCGCGGACACGTTCCCAGATCTCGGGATCGCGGATCACTCCCGATCCCTTACTCGCCTCTCGACGCCCCGCCTCGAACTGCGGCTTCACCAAGAGCACCATCATCGCATCCGGGGCACACAGGGCAACGGCGACCGGAATGACCAGACGCAGCGAGATGAACGACACATCACACACGACAATATCCACACGATGGCCGAGCATCGTGAGGTCGGCGTCTCGGATGTTGCACCGCTCGAGCACCGTCACCCGCGGATCATTGCGCAATGAGGCATCGAGTTGCCCATGGCCGACATCGAGGGCCACCACCGACGCTGCACCACGCTGGAGCAGGCAGTCGGTGAAGCCCCCGGTCGACGCGCCGATATCGAGACACCGTCTCCCAGCAACATCGATATCGAAGTGATCGAGAGCCGAGGCGAGTTTGTCGCCACCGCGGCTGACGTAGCGGCGAGGCTGGCCTTGGACGACCACACTCTCTGCCGCCGACACCAGCCGCGATGGCTTATCGGCAGATGCACCACCGACCAATACGCGATGGCTCTCGATCAGTTCGCAGGCGTGGGCTCTGCTCGACGCGAGCCCCCTGCGGACGAGTTCCGCGTCAAGGCGCCGTCGTGACGACATCCGTGCGGAACGCTCTGATCAACAAAGACGAATCAGCGACGACGCGCTGCGGTCTTCTTGGCGGCCCGCTTCTTCGCGGCCGGACGCTTCTTCGCAGCGGCCTTCTTGCGAGCGGCCGGACGCTTCTTCGCGGCGGCCTTCTTCTTCGCGGCCGGACGCTTCTTCGCAGCGGCCTTCTTGCGAGCGGCCGGACGCTTCTTCGCGGCGGCCTTCTTCTTCGCGGCCGGACGCTTCTTCGCGACGGCCTTCTTCTTGGCGGCGGCCTTCTTGGTCGCCTTCTTCTTCGCTGCAGCCTTCTTCTTGGCGGCCGGACGACGAGCAGCGGTCTTCTTCGCTGCAGCCTTCTTCCTGGCCGGCTTGCGGGCGGTGGTCTTCTTGCGGGCAGTAGCCATGGCGGATTGCCTTCCTTGGTTAGTTGACAGTTGTGGTTGAGATTCGCCGCCGAGTCCCAGACCGGATCGGAGACGACACCCACCGATTCGGTGAGAACGGGATCGACGGAGCGAACACCGCCGACTGCTGCGACATTTTCAGCACGAACGGCACGATAGCCGCGCCATCGCGCACAACGCGGTATCTCTCAACACCGGACATCGTCACACAGCGAGGACGATATGAGTTCGATGTGGATGTCGATATCAGAGCTTCGACGACACCGCACATCGCTGACGGTCGCAACACAACGTTGAGCCTAGTCAGACGCGCGCAGACGACACGCGACCATCACTTCATGCACAGAGCTCGCCGTCAACCACACCGCGGCGCGCACATCGTCAGCGATCGCGTCAACGTCGTCCATCGCCGGCCCATCATCACCGCTTTCGCTCGCGGTCTCCACTGCGTCACCCTCATCGCCATCTGGTCGCACCGCAGTCACTGCACCATCGCGCACCAAGGCGAACCGACACCGCAGATGAGCGGCCAATGCGCCATCGGTGCTGAGCCGGTCCCCGACCACCAGGGCGCGCGCCGGGTCGAACTCGGACCCGAGACGTTCATGGATCACCGCCACGATGGCCCGATGGGGTTTGCCCGCCACGACCGGGGCGCGCCCCGACGCCGATGCGACCGCTGCCACGATCGACCCAGCCCCCGGCATCGGACCCGTTGGCGTCGGCAGAGCGGGATCTTCGTTGGTTGCGATGAAGCGCGCCCCCGACCGAAGTGCAGCCGAGGCAGCAGAGAGCCGCTGGTAATCGAAACGCCGATCGAGGCCCACCACCACGGCATCCACACCTTCGAGGGATGCGCCCACACCGGCGTCAGCGTTCGGATCCACGAGCTGCGCGCCGCGAGCGGTGATCGCCTCGGTGATCCCTGCACCACCGAGCACCAGCACCGACTCCCCGGCAGCGATCATCGCCGCAGCAGCATCCGATGATGAGATGACATCACCGTCAGCGTCGATTCCGATGTCGGCGAGGCGAGCTGCATGGGCCGCCGACGACACCGTCGAGTTATTGGTCACGAACAGCACACGACAGCCCATCTCGCGCCAACCAGCGATCGCTGCGACCGAGTCACCGATCGGCTCGCCTTCGAGCCAGACCACCCCGTCGAGGTCACAGATGACCGTATCGAACATCATGGTCCGGCCCGAGCGCTGTCGAGCACTGTCGCGCGGTTCCAGATTGTCTCGGTTGACGTTGTTGTGATGGTCCACACCACTCCTGCGCTGTCAGCATCGGGTTCGAGGTCGATCACTGCGTTCGGGTGATCGAGATGACAATCTAGGGGCGTGCCAGAGTTCATCCCCTTCCGCTCCTATCGCTTCTCACCCGATGCCGGGACACTCACCGAGTTGACCGCACCGCCCTATGACGTGTTGTCAGATGCTGACGTCGCGCACTATGGCGCGCTGCACCGAAGCAATATCGTGCACGTCGACGTCCCGCGAGAGGCCGACGGACCGGGTCGCTATGACGATGCCGCAGCGACCCTCATGTCGTGGATCGACCAAGGGGTGCTGATCCGCGATACCGAGCCCTCATTCACCGTCTACCGGATGTCATTCACCGATGCCGCTGGGCGGGCGCGCACCATCGTCGGAGTCCTGGGCGGCCTCGAAGTGGTCGATGAGGGTGCTGGCGGTGTACTGCCACATGAGCGGACCACGCCGAAAGCCTCCACCGACCGCCTGGACCTGACCCGAGCCACTCGGGCGAACCTGTCACCGGTATGGGGCTTATCGCTTGCGAGCGGGTTGAGCGAGTTGCTGACCGAACCCGGTGAGGCGCTCGGATCGTTCATCCAAGACGGCGTCGAGCACCGCGTCGAGCGCATCAGCGATCCCCAACGCATCGACGAGATCGCAGCCCTGATCGCATCCGATGATGTCCTGATCGCCGACGGCCACCACCGATACGGGATCTCGCGGATCTATCGCGATGAACAGCGCGAGCACGGTGGAGACCAGGCTGAGGCCGCCCGATTCACCCTCACGTTCATCAACGAATTGATCGAGGAACAACTCAGTGTCGAGGCGATCCACCGGCTCTATTGCGGTATCGGTGTCGACGACCTGCGCGCTCGTCTCGGCGAGTACTTCGAGATCAGCCCGGCTGAGGTGACGACCGCCGATGTCGTCGCTGAGATGGATGCACGCGGCGCGCTCTGCCTCGTCGAACCCGGTGGGCGACTGAACTGGATGCTGGCGCGGCCAGGGGTGTTCGACCAGATCCGATCCCTCGATGGCGCCTGGCTCGAGCACGCCCTGGCAGATACCACTGCGGAGGTGTCCTATCAGCACGGAGTCACCGAGATCCTCGCTGCGGTCGACGGCGGCGACTACTGCGCAGGGGTGTTGATCCGGCCGGTCAGCCTGGCCGAGATCGAACGCACCGCCCGCGAAGGTCTGCTCATGCCGCCCAAATCGACGTTCTTCACCCCGAAGCTGCAGACCGGTCTCGTCATCAGACCGCTCGACTGAACGTTCAGTTCGGCGGCGGCACGACCCGCAGACCCAGTTCGGCGAGTTGGGCCGGCTCCACCGTTCGGGGAGCGTTCGTCATTGGATCCGAGCCAGATTGCGTCTTGGGGAAGGCGATCACCTCGCGGATGTTCTCCTCACCGCTCAAGATTGCCACCAAGCGATCGAGGCCGAACGCGAACCCACCGTGTGGTGGTGCTCCGAACCGGAACGGGTTCAAGAAGAACCCGAACTTGCGGTCCGCCTCCTCATCTGTGACCCCGAGCGCGGCGAACACGCGCCGTTGTAACGCTGGGTCATGGATCCGGATCGATCCCGACCCGAGTTCCCAGCCGTTGAGCACCAGGTCATACGCGCGTGAACGCACCGACAGCGGTTCGCTCTCGAGGCGATCGAGATCGTCGGGATGGGGCATGGTGAAGGGGTGATGGCCGGGCTTGGGCGCTCCGGTGAGGCGATCGACACCGACGAACAGCGGGAAGTCGACCACCCATACGTAGCGATACGGGCCATCGTGGACCGGAGGGCGACCGAGATCGTTGCGCAGTTGCCCGAGCACCTCACAGGTCGTGGCCCATTCGTCGGCGACGATCAGCACCAGGTCGCCTGGAGCGGCACCGGTGCGGTCACGGATCGCTGCCAACTCCGACTCGTTCAAGAACTTCGCGACCGGCGAATCGAAGCCATCTGCGGTGACCTTCATCCAGACGAGCCCCTTTGCACCGAGCTTCTGGGCGCGCTCGGTCAGACGGTCGAGCTGATTGCGGCCGAGCGTCGCGAGATCGACCCGCGCCCCATCGGAGTCGACACGGATCGCCTTGATACTGGGGGCATCGGCGAATGCCTTGAATTGTGTCGCCGAGAACACATCGGTCAATTCGACGAGTTCCATCCCGAAGCGCAGATCAGGCTTGTCGACACCGAAGCGCTCCATCGCCTCATGCCAGGTGATGCGCTCGATCGGTGGTGGACGATCACCGGTTGCCGCCTCGGCAGCAGCGAGCACCGCGGCGCTGACCGCATCGAGGACATCGTCTTGGTCGACGAAGCTCATCTCCATATCGAGTTGCATGAACTCGTATTGTCGATCGGCCCGGAGATCCTCGTCTCGCAGACAGCGAGCGATCTGGTAGTAGCGATCGACACCTGAGACCATCAGCAGCTGCTTGAACAGCTGCGGCGACTGCGGCAGCGCGTAACAGGCTCCAGGCTCTTTGCGCGACGGCACCAAGAACTCACGTGCACCCTCGGGGGTCGAGGGGACCAGCATTGGGGTCTCCACCTCGATGAACCCCTGATCCTCCATGGCGGAGCGAACCGCCGAGTTCACTCGGGCCCGCACGCGCAGGTTGCCCTGCATGCGTTCGCGACGCAGATCCAGATACCGGTATTGCAGGCGCAGGCCCTCATCGACCTCATCGGCGCGGGCATCGACCGGGAATGGCGGCGGTTCGGCCTCGCGCAGCACCTCGACCTCGCACTCGCCGATCTCGATCGCACCGGTCGACAACTGCTCATTCTCGGTGCCCTCGGGCCGCGCCCTGACCACACCGGTGATTCGGACGACGTATTCACTGCGGACGTCGACATCGTTGTCCACCACACACTGGATGAGACCGGAATGGTCACGCAGATCCACGAAGGCCAGATGCTCGCCGTG
>SKFX01000068.1 GCA_007117775.1 Ilumatobacteraceae bacterium | reverse complement strand
GGCATCGTGGCAGTCACGGTCGCGGTGCCGTCGCTGGTGACGTCTGCAGCACCGCCCAGTGACGCTTCGTCTCCGGACCGCTCGCCGCCGCGCACTGTGGTGGTGATCGGCGATTCGATCTCCCAGGGCACCGGTGCCAATGGTCCGGGTGCACCCGGTGGGGGGATCGGTGCACCGCGACCGGCGGCATCGTGGGCGACCGGTGACCATCGGGGCCTCGAGTCATATGCCGACCGCCTCGATCGGCTCGCGGGTGCTCCGGTCCGCCGGATCAATCTGTCAGCCAACGGTGCATCGATGCGCGATGACTTCTATGCGCAGGTCACATCGGTTCCCGCCGATGCGGATCTGGTCCTCATCCAGATGGGAGGCAATGATCTGTGCCGCTCCTCTGAAGCCGAGATCACCGCAGCGGACGTCTACGAGCGCGAGTTCGCCCGAGGCCTTGACTGGCTGGTCGAGCACCGGCCCGACACCCTCATCGTCGTCGGCAGTGTTCCCGACGTCTATTCGCTCTGGTACGTGCGGGGCGCCCCACACACCGGTGAATCGAGGTCGCCGCTCGATCTGGTCATCGGCGGTGGCGCTGGACCGCGTCCGGCGCGCACGGCGGCCGAGACCGACAATATGCGATGGGCCCGACTGCTCTGGAACACTCTCGGCGTGGTGCCGTGTGCCAGTGTGCTCGACGCTGCGAACCAACCGACCAATGCCGGCCCGATACCGGACCCCGACGATCCCGCCGAGGCTCGTCGTCTGCGGGTGCGGGCGGTCAACGAGGCGTATAACGAGATCTTGGGGCGGAACTGTGCGGCGGTGCTTCGATGTCGCTTCGACGACGGCGCGGTCTTCGACCTGATGGCGAACCGGGATCGCGATGGCGAACTGCTCGGCGATCCGGCGCAGTGGAGTTTCACCGATGCCGATATCTCGACCCAGGACCACTTCCATCCATCGTTCCAAGGTCAGGTGAAACTCGCCGAGGCGATCTGGGAGGCCGGATTCGACTTCACCGACACCACCGCACCGAGCGTCGAGTTGCAGTATCCCGGGATCGGCACGTTCACCGCGGCGGTGTCCTATCTCGATGCAGCGCGTCGGGTACGCGCCATCGCGTCCGATGACCGGGGTGTGCGCGGCCTCGAATATCGCAGCGCACCGGTGGGCGCCGACCGCTCCGGACGTCCGTGGCAGACCGCGACCGGGGCATCGGTGCTCATCGAGATCGCCGCCGACACCGATCTCGAGGTTCGTGCCATCGATATCAATGGCAATGTGTCCGACCCAGTTCTGACCCGGTTCATGTTGGACACCGAGGCCCCATCGGTCGAGATCGTGCTCGCATCCGTTGAACGGCTCGGTGGTGGTGGCGGCGCGGCGGTGTCGAACCCGGGCGCTGTGAACCGGAGGCCCGAGGCCGATGGGGGCGATGGTGCGCGATCGCCGCATCACCATCTCACCGGGCCCATTGTCACACTCAATGAATCATGGTCTGCGACAGCGAGTTGTCGCGACCGTGCCTCGGGGGTGGCGCGCTGTGCCATGGACACCGGTGACCGCCGTCAGCTACTCGACACCTCGATGGTCGGTTCCTTCGAGGTCTCAGCCGAAGCCATCGACCGCGTCGGGAACCGCGGCGTGGACAGCGTTCGATACCGGACCGTCTACCGCTGGTCATCGCCGTGGCTGTCCGATGATGGCACCGATCGTCGCGCCGGGCGCGTCGTGGTGGTCAGCGTCGGTCTCTCCGATGCCGATGATGCGATGATCCGCGATGCGGCCGTGACACTGTCGCTGGTCGATCCACAGGGCCGCACCCGGCCGGTGCCGTCACCGGTCGGTTCGATCGGACTCGACGGACTGACGTGGTCTGAGATCCACGGCAGCTACATCGCCGTGGTCGGGACCGCGACGCTGTCGCCCGGGGAGTGGACGCTGATCGTCGAGGCCGATGATCAGGGCCGGATCGAACGCACGATCAGTGTGGGGTGAGCGTGGTGCTCGCGTCATCGTCGCCGCCGTTGAGCGGGGCGAGGCTGGAGGGGATGTTCGAAGTGATCGTGAGCCCCGGGTCCACACGGCTGTGGGTATCGGGTCGCCGGGCCGATGCGAGGGCATTGTCGACGGCCGCAGCAACCAGTGATCGTGACTGTTCGAGGCCGGTGACCAACTGGGCGCGGTCACGGCGGCGGAACCACATCCTGATGATGGCGAAGCCGTCGACGACCCAGTCCCAGGTGGCCAACGCGATGGCGCTGATGATGCCGAGGCCGAACATCGTCGCGGCGACCGCAACCGGGCCGTCGGCCAGGACCATCGCGGCCACCCACCACACCAGCGCACCCATGACGAGGCCGACGAGGAGTCGGACCGTGCCCTTGGTGGCGGTCTCTTTGACCGCCATGACCGCGAGCTGCACGGCGATGATGACCGGCAGGTTGATGAGTGCCGCAGTCGCCAGTACCGGGCCCAGGACCGTGATCGTCACCGCCGCGAGCAGGAGACGCAATCCGCCGCGCCGCAGTGGTCCAGGCATCAGATCGGCATCGCTGAGGCCGACCATCTCGCGTCGCAGCGCATGGTGTGCGAGGGTCTCGGTGACCTCGGCACGCTCGTCATCGGGGGCTTGTGCCATCAGTGCGGCGCGACCCTCGACCGCTGCGAAACCGGGGACGGTGCCGTGCTCGGCCTGCAGGCTGACCGCAGCGGCGAGCCGCAGTTGTTCGCGTTCATCGACCGAGTCGTAGACCGGTGAGACCTCCACCAGGGCCTCTCGGATCTGATCGGTCAGATGATGTGTCTCGCGATGGGGTTCAGCGGTCTCGCTCCGGTCGCTGTATTCATGGGTCCGCCACTCGTCGAGGTCGATTGGCGCACCGATATGGACCGCGACCCGGCTGCGCGTCGTGACCCGGCTCTCGAAGGCCAGGCCGACGGGCACCACCACGATGCCGGTCACACCGGCATCGGCTGCGCCGAGCGCGATGCGGGCCGCGCCTGAACGGATCGTGTCGAGTCCGGCACGATCAGCCGTGGTGCCCTCGGGGAAGATTGCGACGCGATCGTGACGCGCCAGTGCGGTGGTGGTGGCGGCGAAGGTGCGGTCGTTGCCGTGTGGATCATCACCGTCGGAGCGCCGGTACACCGGGAGTACTGCGAGGCCGTTCAGCGCCAGTCGAGCCGGGAGGATCTTCCACAGCGCCGCCTTGGCGATGAAGCGCGGCAGACGCCGAAGCGTGGCAGCCACCACGAGCGGGTCCACGAAGCCGTTGCCGTGGTTGACCACGAACAGCACCGGAGCATCGCTCGGGATCAGATGGCGGCCGGTGACATCCACCTCGCGGTGAAAGGCGCGCACCAGCACCGTGGCCAATCCACCGGCGACCCGGTCGGTGAGCGAACGGCCGACGCCGGAACTGACCCCGGGTCCGAGACGCGCCAGTGCCCGATCGGCCCAGACGAATCCGGCGACACCGATCAGCACATGCCAGAGTCCGTGGAACTGCAGCAGCGAGTCGGGATCGCATAACGGGCTATCGCTGCGGCCGACCCAGTAGGCCCCGAGTGCCACGAGGACCACCGCGCCGAGGCCCCATCCGAACCCGGCCGGAAGGCCGCGCCGACGCGCCAGGAATTCACCGATACCGATCGCTGCGATCGCGGCTGCTGCCAGCGGTGTTGTCGCATCATGGGTGATGGCGATGGCGATCCCGCCGACCACGGCGGTGACCGCCGTCGCGATCCATGCGCCCCGGTTCCCCCAACCGGTGGTGGTCGCCGGATCGGGCCGGCGACGTTGGTCGCGGATCCTGCCGAGGTGCCATCCGGCGACGGTGCCGAGCAGCATCACCAGCGCGAGGTCGTGGATCCAATGCGACAGTGCACTGGGATATCCGTGGTATGCGACGGTGCCGACTGCATTCGCGGCAATACCGATGGCGATCGCGATGGCCGCCGACACCATCTTGTGGCGTACCACACCGCCGATCAACAGCACTGCGACGATCACGAAGATGGCACCGGTGAGCGAGTTGACCGGCTGGGCGATACCGACCGTGGAGATGGCTTCGCAGTCGCTCGCCGGTGTCATGTCGATGCCATCGTGGATGCGGTCCTGTTCGAACGCCGTTCGCCGATCCGCCAACCAGCGAGCGTGAGTCCGCCGAGGGGGATGATGATCAGCCAGGTCAGCCAGCGGTAGACGAGCACCGCCGCAGTGACTTGGTTGATGTACTGCGATCCGGCCAGGGCGCCCAGCACGCCGACCCATCCGGCCTCACTGACACCGACATTGCCGGCGGTGATCGGTAGCACGGTGAGGCCTGACACCACTCCGAAGGCGATGAACACCTCGGTGATCCCGATCGTGGTCTGGGGGACGCCCATGAACCGCAGGGCCATGACCATGAGGCCGATCTGGGAGACCATGAACAACAACTGGGCCCAGGTGGCGATGGGCCAACGCGCTGCCAGCAGTTCGAGAGCGCTCGATCGGACCCGGTGCAGGGTCGGGCCGAGATCGCCGGATTGGCGCGAGGTCAACCGTGCGATCAGATTCCACGGGGCCTGCAGCCAGTACGCGAGCCACGAGGTCAGTCGCGATGAGCCGAGCAGGACCGTCGAGACGGCGACCAGTGCCACCAAGACGACACCGGCGAGCACCAGGGTGGTGTCGACACCATCGGTCACACTGATCCCGGTCATCAGCACCACCACTCCAGCGAGCGCCGGGGCGACGAGTTTGGCGCCGATGGAGAAGATCCCGCTGGCGCTGATCGACAGCCCGGCCTCGGAGGTGGTGTATCCCCACGACTGGTACATGCGGTAGCGGACCGGGAGGTCGCTCGGGCCCGGGATCACCGAGGAGACGGCAGCCGGGCCGAGATAGGCGATGACACCCCGGCGCACCGGGAGACCCGGCAGTGTCGAGGCTGTGACAAGGCCCTGGGTGGCGATGAAGAGACCGGCACCGATCAGCAATGCGATCCGATCGGCATCGTTGAGTGATCTGATCGTGGAGAGCACCTGGCTCCAATTCAGCGAGGAGAAGATCGACGACAGCGCGAAGAACGCCAGTGCCATCGCGGCGAGGCTGATCCCGATTCGCAGCGCCACGCCGATGACCCGACGCGTCCTGCTCTTGTGGGTATGTGCCCCGATGACACCACCCGCGGGCTCATCGGATCCGGTTCCATCGGACACCCCGACAGCGGCAGAGTCGTCGGGCGTATCGGTGACCTCCGAGCCAACACTGGCACGCTCGAGCCCGTCGCCGGTATCGGATGTGGTCGGTGTTGTCACGACAGAACGGTATCGCGTCGCCGTCGCAGCAGGCACGCACTCATCATCGACCGAGCACTGCGAACCGGGCCGACGGTTCAGTCGGGCAGCACCGCGTCGATCGCCGCGATCACCTCAGCGGCCATCGGCGTGGTCTGGGGTGCGAAACGAGCGACCACATCGCCGTTGGGGTCGATGATGAATTTCTCGAAGTTCCAGCGGATGTCGCCGCTGTGGCCGTCGGCGTCAGCGGTCGAACACAGCACCTCGTACAAGGCATGGCGGCCATCACCGTTGACGTCGATCTTCTCGGTCAGTGCGAAGCTGACCCCATAGGTGGTCGAGCAGAATTCAGCGATCTCTGCTGGGGTGCCGGGCTCTTGGCCCATGAACTGATTGCAGGGCACACCGACCACCGCGAAGCCGCGCTCGGCGTAGGTCCGATGGAGTTCCTCGAGCTCGCTGTACTGCGGTGTGAGACCGCAACGCGATGCCACATTGACCACCATGACCACTTGGCCGGCATAGTCGCCGAGATCGGCTGGGGTTCCGTCGAGGGCGTTGATCGAGATGTCGTGAATGCTCATCGCAGCAGTGTCTCAGATCTGGGGCTGGTTCGCAGTGTCCATCGACACCGATCGACATCGCGGAACCGGATCGGACAGCGTCTACAGCAGATGCGGCTTGCGGCCGCGGACACCCACCAGGCTGAGGCCGGATCCGACGCGATCGACCGGTGACACCGAGGTCCGATCGGCCACGGCGACCACGGTGGCTCCAGCGATTCCGGCCGTCTTCGATGAACGGGCGGTGTCGATGGCGCCATTGCGTCCGCCGGGCATCACCACAACGTCTGCGCCACCGGCGTGTTCTCGCAACCAGTCGACACGGGCTGCGGCGATGATCTCAAAGGTGTGCTCGCCGTGGCTGGCGATCAGGTTCGCGACCGCAGCCGTCTCAGGTGCCACCACGATCAGCTCCAGTCCGCTGGCGGCCAGACGCATCGCGATCTCGAGACTCAACTCGGTCGCTGGTCCGGGCCGTTTGGACTGGGCCGGCCCGAGTGCCAGCACGATTCGCTCCCAGCGCACCGGCGCTCCCGGCCGTACCAGGACTACGGGCACCGGGGCAGCGGCGACGATCTCGTGAAGAGGTGAGCCGAGCAGTGTCGGCAGCCAGGCATCGGTGCCCGCCGGCGTCACGATCAATGAGGCCTGATGCCCGTTTGCCGCATTGACCACGCCCTCGGTCGCGCTGGTGTCGAATCGGACATCCACCTCGACGTCGATGCCGAGGCTCACGATGTCGTGTTCGATCCGTTCGAGTTCGTCCTCGTCGGGAGCGGTGTCTCCCGATGGCACCACCACGGTCGGGTGCACCACGCCGTCGTCGCTGCGCGCCAGGCGTGCCGCGATCGAGGCGATCTCTCGACAGTCGGGGTCGGTGACCTGCATGAGCACCGATCGGCCGAGGCGCGAGGTGTCCTGAGTCGGTCGCGGGACCCGGGGCCCGAAACGGGCCGCAACGATGGAGCTGGCGAGCAGGCTGGCGACGATCAACAGCATGACTGCGTTGACGACAGTGATCGTGAACAGACCGATCTGCAACCCGACGAAGGTCGCCGCCAGGGTGGCGGCTGCCTGTGGGGTGGTGAGCGAGAACATCACGGCGACCTCGTCCCAGGTGAAGCGGAACAACGGTTTGCACAATGCCGCTGCGATTGCCTTGCCTCCGAGGCAGGCTGCGGTGAACACCGCAGCCAATGCAATGGTCGTCGGGTTGGCGACGACGGCGGGGTCGATGATGGTGCCGACCGAGACCAGGAACATCGGGATGAACAGCGCGGCGCCGAAGAACTCGACGCGCTCCATGAATGAGCTCTCATTGGGCACGAAGCGGTTGAGGGCCAAACCGGCGAAGAAGGCGCCGACGATGCCCTCGATGCCGAGCATCTCCGCGAGCACCGCTGCTGACAACAGTGCAGCGATCAAGAACATGTAGCGCAGGACCCGCTGGGAGCCGAGACCGGTGAAGAACCAGCGCGTCAGACGGGGCAGCACCACGAAGCACCACAACGTCAGCAGTCCGAGGCCGAGCACCAGTTGGATCACCAACTCCGAGCCGCTCGCCGTGCCCGCCGTCGATCCGGCCACCACCGCGAGAACCATCAGCGCAAGGGTGTCGGTGACGATGGTCGCTCCGACGGCGACTGCGACCGCCTGATTCGACGATAGACCCATCCGCTTCACCGTTGGATAGGTGACCAGGGTGTGGGATGCGAACAGCGAACCCAAGAGCACCGCTGCGGCGACTTCGTATCCGAGGCTGAGGCCGGCGATCACTCCAAGTGTCAACGGGGCTGCGAAGGTCAAGAGCGCGAAGATGATCGCCTGTTTCCGGACTCGTCCGAAGACCCCGAGGTCCAGTTCGAGACCGGCCAGGAACATCAGATAGAGCAGACCCACCGTGCCCAATTCGGCCACGATGCCGACACCGTCGGGGACGATCCCGAGGCCGTTCGGTCCGATCAGCCAGCCGCCGATCAACAACCCGACGAGACCGGGGATGCGGATCCGCTCAGCGAGTACCGGGCCGAGCAGGATGACGATGACCGCGGCGAGGAGCTCCCATTCACCGCCATGGGGGAGGTTGATGTCCAGGAATTGCATCAGTTGCTC
>SKFX01000050.1 GCA_007117775.1 Ilumatobacteraceae bacterium | reverse complement strand
GCCTCGCTGCTCGACGCAGTCGTCGTTCCGGCAGTGGGCTCGACGCTGCACACCAAGGTGCGGTTCGCGACGGTGGATCTCCATGTCCAGTACCTCAGTGCGCTCGTCGATGATGATGCCGTCGCCGAAGGCTGGGTGGTCAAGCGCGGTCGACGGACCGCGTTCTGCGAGAGCGAAGTACGCGCCGCCTCCTCGGAACGTCTGATCGCCCGAGCCGTGCTGACCTACTCGATCTCAGATCCGGCCGCCGCCGGTGCCTGAAGGCACGACCTGAGGCGAGATAGCGTGAGCTCCATGTCGAGCCACCGGTCAACCACGCTGTCTGAGGCCGCCTCGAAGGAGCTCGTGGCCCGCTACGGAGTGCCGGTGGCCAACGAATATGAGGTGGCTGACGTTGAGGCGGCGGTCGATGCGGCGGCGCGCCTCGACGGCCCAGTGGTGGTCAAGCTCTGCGGAGCCGCGATCGCCCACAAGACCGAACGCGGTCTCGTCCGGCTCCGACTCGATGGTGCCGAGGCGGTCGCTCGCGCCGCCGCGGAACTGCTTGGGGCTGCTCGCCCCGAAGATGGTGAGGTCTCCCTGCTGGTGGCTCCGATGGTTGCGGGCAACCGCGAGTTCATCGCCGGGCTGCTGCGCGATCGCCAGTTCGGCCCGACGGTCATGTTCGGCGTGGGGGGCGTGCTCGCAGAGGCGGTGGCCGACGTCGTGTTCCGACCGGCGCCGCTCGACGAAGCGACCGCTGAGGGCATGGTCGCTGACTTGCGTGCCCAGTCGCTCTTTGGCGCCACCCGAGGTGACGCACCGGTCGACCGTGACGCGTTGGTTGCGATGCTGGTGGGTCTCGGCCGTCTCGGCGTCGAACACCCAGACGTCATGAGCGTGGACATCAACCCGCTCATCGTTGGACCCGATGGCTCACTCGTCGCCGTCGATGCTCTGGTCGAGATCTCAGACGTTGGGCGCGCCTCGAGCGAATCACCTCCGCGCCGTCATCGGCCGACCGACGAACAGTTCCGGGCGTTGTTCGAGCCTCGTGGTGTTGTCGTCACCGGAGCGTCGACCCATCCCGGGAAGTTCGGATTCGTCTCGATGCATAACATGTTGGCTGCCGGCTACCGAGGAGCGGTCTACGGCACCAATCTGAGTGGGGAGGAGGTGCTCGGCGTCCAGACCCTCACCGATATCGAGCAGATCCCCGATGGTGAGGTGGACCTGGTCTTCGTCTGCACTCCTGCCTCGGCGAATCCCGATCTGCTGCGCACCTGTGCAGCGAAGGGGATCAAGGCCGCGTTCTTGACATCAGCGGGATACGGCGAGGCCGGCGAGGAGGGCCGCGGCGCTGAGATGGAACTCGTCGCACTGGCCGATGAACTCGGCATCTTGCTGGCTGGGCCCAACGGTCAGGGGGTGGTCTCTTCCCCAGTGTCGCTCTGCGCCCAAATCGTCGCTCCGTCACCACCGAACGGTGCCATCTCCGTGGCCAGCCAGAGCGGCAACTTCGTGTCGAGCTTCTTGAATCTGTCGCGCGCCTCAGGTGTCGGGATCGCCCGAGCGGTATCGGCTGGCAACGCGGCGGCGGTCTCGGTGGCCGATTATCTGGAGTATTTCGCAGGCGATGATGCGACGGCGGTCAGTTTCGCCTATCTGGAGGGGATCACCGACGGTGCTGGTCTGCTGGCTCGGCTCAGCGAGGTGGCGAGGATCAAGCCGCTGGTGGTTCTCAAAGGTGGTGCCACCGAGTCTGGAGCGCAGGCGGCCGCCAGCCATACCGGCGCTCTGGCGGCCGATGATCGACTCTTCGACGGCGCCTGTCGCTCTGGTGGGATCACGAGAGCGTGGTCGATCGAAGAAGCCTTCGAAGCAGCTGCGACATTCGCGACCCAACCGCTTCCGAGCGGACCGAATGTGGTCGTCTTGACGACCGCCGGGGGATGGGGGGTGGTCACCGCCGATGCGATCGCCCGCGAACGCGAGCTCTCTCTGCTGGATCTGCCCACCGACCTCCTCGAGCAGGTCGACGCACTGCTCCCACCGCGCTGGAGCCGAAACAATCCCGTGGACTGCGCCGGCGGTGAAACCCGTGACACCATCCCCGCGGTGATGGAGATGATCGCCGCACACCGAGATGTGGACGCGGTGGTGTATCTCGGCCTCGGCATCCAGTCGAACCAGGCCCGCATGATGCGAGAGGGTCGGTATTACCCGGATCATGGGCTCGAGCGCATCGTCGACTATCACGAGCGACAGGACACCCGTTTCGCGCAGGCCGCCGCTGAACTCTCTGAGCGCTATGCCAAGCCGATCCTCGTCGCCACCGAACTCGCCCTCGCCGATCCGGACAACGCTGGTCCTGCCGCGGTCCGCGCGACCGGACGATATTGCTATCCGAGTGGGGAACGGGCGGTTCGCGCCCTCGGGCATCTGTACCGTTACGCCCGCCACCACCGATCACCATGACCCGACGTGCCCGCAATCCGCTCGGCGTGCTCGTGGCCGTCGCCACGGTGCCGGCGCTCGGGCTGGGCGCCCTGTGGGGCGTGGGGCGTGGCGCGGTTCAGCTACCGGTCGCCGACGCGCCGGACGTTGAGCTGATCGCACGTGTTCCCATCGGCGATGGCGCGACCGCGCCAACCGAGTTGCTGTCCCTGCGGCGCAGCGCGCCGATTCTGGTGCGAGAACTCAATCTCGACACGCTACGAGGCGAACTCAGCGAACTCGGTGCAGCGTTGAACGATCGCTCATGCGTCGCCGTGTCTGTGGAAGGCCTCGAGGTCTGGTCCGGTGGTGATGCCGTTGCCGCGATCCCCGGCAGCGTGCAGAAGATCCTCGTCGCCTCGGTCGCACCCGAGATCCTCGGTGACGACTTCCGCTTCACCACCTCCGTCCTCGGTGATATCAACGCCGACGGGGTGATCGCCGGAGACCTGTATCTGAGGGGAGGTGGCGATCCGCTGCTTGCAAGCGACTGGTATCCGCAATCCGGGGTGCTGCGATTCCCGGTCCTCGAACACACGAGCCTCGATGTCTTGGCCGATCGGATCGTCGAGGCCGGGGTGCGCACAGTGTCGGGCGATATCGTCGGCGATGGGTCCCGTTACGACGATGAGGTGTTCGCCCCTGGGTGGGGTCCGGGCGTCGGGGGAGTGGACGGAGGCCCGATCGGCGCGCTCACGGCCAACGACGGCCTTGTGCTCGGAGATTCCCTTCGCCAGAGCGACCCAGCGGTTGCAGCGGCGCGCGAGCTGCGACGACTGCTCGCCGATCGTGGTGTCAACATCGCAGGTGGAGCGACAACTGGGTTGGCCCCGGCTCCGGGCACGGTCGACGAGATTGCATCCATCCGGTCCGCACCGTTGTCGTCGTTCATCACCGAGATCCTTCTCAACAGCCACAACAACACCGCTGAGGCGCTGGTGAAGGAGTTCGGTGTGGCGCTCACCGGCGTCGGTTCGCGTCAAGCGGGACTCGACGCCATGGCCGCGCAGCTGGAGAGGACCGGTCGTGATCTGACCGGCTCAGAGCTCACCGATGGAAGCGGGTTGTCACGCGAGAATCTGCTGCGCTGCGGGTTGGTCCTGTCGGTCTTGCAGTCCGAGCGGGCGAATCAGGTCTTCACGACATCGCTGCCGGTGCTCGGCCAATCGGGGACTCTGGCACCGCTGTTGACAGAGAATGTGGCGGCCGGACGACTCGCCGCGAAGACTGGGACGCTCAACAACCCTCCGATTGAGCAGGATCCTCCGGCTGCGAAGGGTCTCGCTGGCTATGTTCCCGACGGGGCGGGGGGCACCATCGAATTCGTGCTGTTGCTCAATGGCCCCTCGATCTCTGCCACCGCTGAGTATCTGCCGATCTGGGATGAGTTCGCTGAGATCCTTGGCAGCTACCCGCGCGGGCCGGGCATGGTCGAGCTCGGTCCGAGATGAGTTCGATATCTACCGAGGATCCGACCGGGAGCGACCCGGCGCGGCGTCCGCCGGCCCGGGGGCTTCGACGAGCCGTACATGCGATGACGGTCGTGCTCGCAGGTCTGGTTGCAGTATCGGCGCTCGCGGTGCTGACGATCGGCCCGACGCTCGGCTTGCTCAGGCTCTGGCGTTGGAGCGACGCGCTGGTGTCCGAACCTGCTCCGCCGGTGGTTGCGCTCCACAGCGACTCGACGACAGACCTCGATCCGCCCGTGTCTGACGCGGCGGTGTCTGCGGTACTGGACCTGCGGCGAACCGCGGCCGGTATCTCCGTGCGCGAACGCCAGCTCGCGCTCGGTGAGGCACTCGATCAGCTCCGAGGCGACGCTGCGTCGGCCAGTTGTGCGCTGGTCCGACTCGATGACACGATCGTGGTCGGGGCGAAGCCCGATACCGGATTCGCGATCGCCGACTCGGCGATGCTGATCACCGCAGCGGTCGCCCTCGAGGTCCTCGGCTCGGATCATCGGTTCATCACCGAGCTGCGCGCCGCTGAGGAACCCGTCGACGGTGTCATCGTCGGCGACGTGTTGGTGGTCGGGTCGGGTGACCCGATGTTGGTCTCTGATGATCTCGCTGTGGCAGCCGCACTCGGTGGTGAGGAGCTGCCAGCGTCGCTCCTCGATCCAGATGCCCCCGTCACCGCGGTCTCTGGCCTCGTCGCCGCCCTCGTCGAGCAACAGATCGTGTCGATCGAGGGCGATGTCATCGGAGTCGGCGAACGCTTCGATGACGAGTACGTGGTGACGACCTGGGAGTCGAGGGGTCGGGAGCCTCCACACGGCGGACTGTTGATCAATCGTGGCCTGCTGTTCGGGTCCACCTACGGTTTGAATCCGGTCCAGTCCGCAGCCAATGAGGTGTTGCGTCAGTTACGCGCCAGCGGTATCAATGTCGCTGGCCGGAGCCGGGCACTGACAGACTCAGATGTGCTCGTCGCCGATGTCACCCTGGCGCAAATCGAGTCCGCACCGCTGGCTGAGATCATCCCTGCACTCCTGACAGATCGAGACGCGACCGGATTCGAAATGCTGCTCAAGGAGATCGGTGCGACGATATCGCAATCCGGGAGCACCGATGGTGGGCGGGCGGCAGTGGCCGACGCGTTGTTCGGTTGGAATGTCAACCAGGATGAGATCAGCTTCCTCGATGGATCGGGTCGGACGCCGGGAGCAACGATGACATGTTCGGCGCTTTTGGCGGCGACCGAACGCATCGCGGTCGCGCTCGACGGCACCTCGGGGTCTCAGCCATCGATCGAAGAGTTCTCCGTCGGAGCGGAACGCATCGTGGTGGTCTCCGGCGTGCTCGATGACGCCGGTTCGCTGCATGGCGTCATCGTCGGCGACCCCGATCTCGCGCTCATCGAGTCGTTGTTCTCCGGCGATCGGGTCGAGGTGGCGGCTCTGGGCCCCCTGGCAAGGCGATAGCGTGCTGTCGTGGGCGTCCTGGCCATGTTCCCGCTCGGTTCGGTGCTGTTGCCCGGAGAGATCCTCCCACTGCACGTCTTCGAGCCGCGCTATCGCCAGATGGTCATCGATCTGCTCGCCGATGACGTCGATGAGCCCGAGTTCGGTGTCGCGCTGATCCAACGAGGCCACGAAGTCGGTGGCGGCGACGAGCGCAGCGATCTCGCGACCGTGGCCCGAATCATCAACATCGAAGCGTTCGACGAGCATCGCTATGGTGTCGTTGCGCTTGGAACCCGGCGGATCCGTGTCCTCGCGTGGCTTCCCGATGACCCCTATCCGCTGGCGGACACCGAAGACGATGTCGATCCGCCGCCCGACGATGTCGGGCGTTTCCACGTGCATCTCGCTGCGACCGAGTCCCGGGTGCGTCAAGTCCACTCGATGGCCGTCGAGCTCGGTGATCTCCCTGCCGGTCTCGAACTCGAGATCTCCGATGATCCGGTCCTCGCGACATATCAGCTGATCTCCTTCGTCCCATTCGGGCCCGCCGATCGCTACCGACTCCTGGCTGCGAGCGATCCGTGGAATCGCCTCGAAGTGTTCGATGCGGCCCTCGACGACCTGGAAGCCACCCTCAAATTCCGTTCGGCGTGATAGAACGGAATGATGCCAGACAAGATGAGCAATAAAGAACGGTCGTTATCGCTGCGGCGCAATAAGGAGCACACCCCGTCGGTCTCGGAGGTGTTCGAGTTCGTCACGGACTACGCGAAACAGGAGACCATCGGTCCGCTTCGAGGGGCGGGTCGCTGGCTCGGCTTCGGTGTGGCGGCCGCCATCCTGCTCGGATCAGGCATCGCCCTGATCCTGCTCGGATTGTTGCGGCTCCTGCAGACCGAGTGGACGCGATCGGCGACCGGCTCGCTGTCGTGGCTTGCCTATCTCATCGTGTTGGTGGTCGGTGCGGCGATTCTGGCGTTCACGCTCTCTCGAATCCGCAAGACCACCCTGAATCCCAAGGAGACCAGCTGATGGCATCATCACGCACGACGACTCAGATCACCCGTGAGGATCTGGAGCACAAGCTCTCGGCGTTCCAGGGCGATCTGCGCGGTGAGGTCGAGGGCCGCAAGCAGTCGCTGCTCGCCACCGGCGGTGGTATCGCCATGGTGGCGATGCTGATCGTGTTCCTGCTCGGCCGGCGCGCTGGTCGCAAGCGCAGCACGGTGGTCGAGATCCGGAGGGTCTGAGATGCTGCGCACCGTCCTGCGCTGGGCTGCGTTCGGATCCCTGCGGCCGAAGCTCGCATCGTCGCCGATACGTCGCAATATGGTTCGGGCGATGGACTCACCGTCGGGGCCGCTACGAGGTATCGGGTATCTCGCGGTCGGCCTCATCGCGATGCGGCGGATGGTGAGCGGTCGCGATGTCGAGCCGTTCACACAGAAACTCAAGCCGGGAGAGTCGATGGTCATCGACAGCCGTCGACCAGAGCGGAAGCGATGATGCGCGTCACCCTCCACGCTCCCAAACGCACTGAGCAGATCGATGCGGTCAGCTCTGTTAATCAGCTCCTCGATCGACTCGGGCTATCGCGAGAGGGACATCTGGTCATCTGCAATGGCACGCTGGTCCCCGGCGATGCCCGCCTCGATGATGCCGACGATATCGAGATCCGTCCTGTCATCTCCGGTGGTTGAATGACCTACTCCAAATGCCGAGTCTGTCGCGGCCCCGCGGTGATCGACCTCCCACGCCATAACGCCAATTTCTGCGCTGAACATCTGCAGGCCTTCTGTCGCCGTCAGGTGGACAAGGCGATCGGTGATCACTCGATGTTCAGTACTGATGACCGTCTGCTGGTCGCGGTGAGCGGGGGGAAGGACTCGCTTGCGTTGTGGGACATGCTCATCGACCTCGGTTATCGAGCCGATGGTCTCTACATCGGCCTCGGCATCGGCGAGTACAGCGATCACAGCGGTGATGTCGTTCGCAGGTTCGCCAGCGAGCGCGGCCTGCAGTTGCGGGTCATCGATCTGCGCGATGACCTCGGCTACGACGTGCCGACCGCGGCGAGCGCCACCGGGCGGGTTCCATGCTCGGCCTGCGGGCTCTCCAAACGGCATCTGTTCGACCGAGCCGCGATCGAGGGCGGCTATGACGTCGTGGTGACTGGACACAATCTCGATGATGAGGCAGCGGTGCTCTTCGGCAACACCCTGCGTTGGGATCTCGATTCGCTTCGTCGCCAGATGCCGGTGCTGGCGGCCCACGATGGGATGCCGCGCAAGGCAAAGCCACTGGTCCGCCTCGCCGAACGTGAGACTGCGGCATGGTGCATCACCCGCAATATCGAGTACCTCGTGGAGGACTGTCCGATCGCCGTCGGCAATCGCCATATCGGCTACAAAGAGGCCCTGAATCGCGTCGAGGAGGTCTCGCCGGGCTCCAAGGCAGCCTTCTACCAGGGCTTCATCGACAAGATGTCACCGGTGCTGCAAGACAGTGATGAGCCGATCACCCTCAGTCGCTGCGGTCGCTGCGGCTCGGCCACGACCACACCGATCTGTGCGTTCTGCCGCGTCGTTGAAGCGGCTCGCGAAGCCGATCCGGTACCGGTCGAAGTGGTGCTCTC
>SKFX01000142.1 GCA_007117775.1 Ilumatobacteraceae bacterium | reverse complement strand
TCATCGATCAAGAAGACCTCCATCTGATTCATGGTCTCGAGATTCCAACGCAACGCACCGCGGGTGCCGTGGACATCGAAGGCCATCTGCGATTCCGGGCCGATGATGCTGCGCGACGCCTCGAACGATCCGGCCGCCCCGTTCGCGAATCGCACCAGCGCCGCCGCATAGTCCTCATTGGTGACCGCTCCGGTCGGATCGCCGGGCGAACCCCGGTCATAGTGCGTACCACCGGCTTTGGGCAGTGGTCGCTCGGCGATGAACGTCTCCATCGTCCCGGTCACCGAGGTGATCGGCCCGATGAGGAAATGGGCCAGATCCATCGCATGGCTCAAGATGTCCGACGACACCCCGTAACCGGACTCATCGATCAGGAAGCGCCATGACAACAGACCCATCGGATCCGAGCCGTACATCGAAAAGAAGCGACCCCGGTAGTTGGTGATCTCACCGAGCGCTCCGGAGTCGATGAGGTGTTTGGCGTGCTGCACCAGCGGCGCCCAGCGATAGTTGTAGCCGACACCGGTGACCACCGACGCAGCGGCAGCGGCGATACGCACGGTCTGTTCGGGCGTGCCGCCGACGGGCTTCTCGCAGAACACCGCATGACCGGCCTCGGCAGCTGCGATCGCGACGGGTTCATGGAGCATGTTCGGCGCAGCGACGATGACCACGTCGACGCCGTCATGGGTGATCGCCTCCTCCCAGTCGGCCACCGCATATCGGAATCCGAATCCGTCGACGGCGAGTTCGCGGCGCTCGGGCACCGGATCGGCGCACACCACCAGTTCGGCTTCGAAGTTGCGGTCGAAGAACAGCGATGGGATCCGGGCGATCCCACGCGAATGGGCTTGGCCCATCCAGCCGAACCCGACCACTGCGACACCCAGACGTGTCCGTTGATCTGCTGTGCTCATCGGTACCTCCTCGACTCACCATCTCCATCAGGCTGTGCACCGGATCCGACCAGCGCCATCACCTCGGCTGCGGTGGGCATGGCATCGGCGCACATCAATCGGCCCGCCACGATCGCTCCGGCAGCATTCGCGAACTGCGCTATCTGGTTCGCATCCCAGCCGTTCAGCAGCCCATGACACAGCGCCCCGCCGAACGCATCACCGGCGCCGAGCCCACAGACCACATCGACGGGCATCGGAGCGACCGTGGTCCGTTGGCCGTCTCGGGTGGCGATCATCACACCATCGCCACCGAGCTTGACGATCGCCATCTCGAGCCCGCGTTCGAGCAGGCGATCAGCGGCCAGATCAGGGTCGCAGGTCCCGACGGCCACCTCGCATTCGGCACGGTTGCCAACGGCGATGGTCACCTGGTCGAGCAACGGCGAGATCTGTTCGGTCGCAGCCGCAGTCGAGCCCCAGAACTGCGGCCTCCAGTCGAGATCGAGGACCGTATGGGCCTGACGGCGACGGGCCGACAGGATCGAGTGCACCGCCGAGCGGCTCGGCTCCCAGGCCACACAGCTCGCTGCGATCCACAACACATCGACACCGGCGACCACCTCGTCGGAGACATCGCCCGGCGAGATCTCCTGATCAGGCGCGCGCGGCGAACGATAGAAGAACAGTTCGGGGTCCTCGGGTGGGTCGAGCACTGCGAACGCGAGCGGTGTCGGCAGGCCCTCGTGCACGCCCACCCAGGTGGTCTCGACGCCGAACGTCGCCTGGAGCGCGTGGCGGAGATAGCGGCCGAACTGATCGTCGCCGACCTTGGTCAACACCGCGCTGCGGTGGCCGAGACGTGCAGCTGCGACCGCGACGTTGGTTGCGGTACCTCCGACGGACTTGCGGAACGAAGCGACATCGCTCAGCGATGCACCGATCTGCTCTGCGTACAGGTCCACGCTGATCCGTCCGACGGTGAGGACCTCGGGGGTCGAAGGGCTCACCGATTCACGAGTCCGATGGTGTCGACGTCATCGTGCCAACGGCCCCCTCGTCACCGTTTCCGCCTGCGATGGCCATCTCGAGCTCATGCTGCAACTGCTCGAGCTCGGCTCCACCAGCCATCAACCGGGTCAACTCCTCGAGTGAGATCTCACCCTTGGCGAAGTTGCCCATCGATTGGCCGCGGTTGAGGATCAGGAACCGATCCCCGACCGGATAGGCATGGCTGGGGTTGTGGGTGATGAAGATCACCGCGAGCCCCTGACGACGAGCCTCGACGATCCGCTTGAGGACCACACCTGACTGCTTGACGCCGAGCGCTGAGGTGGGTTCATCCAAGATGAGGACCTTGGCACCGAAATAGCCGGCGCGAGCGATCGCCACCGACTGACGCTCTCCACCCGACAGCGTGCCCACAGGCTGTTCGGTGTCGCGGATGTCGATCCCCATACGCGCCAGTTCGGACTTGGTGATCTCGCGGGCCCGATCCTGATCGATCCAACGCAGCGGGCCGAAGCGACGCACCGGTTCAGAACCCAAGAAGAAGTTGCGCCACACCGACATCAGCGGAACCATCGCCAAGTCCTGGTAGACCGTGGCGATCCCGGCGGCCAGCGCCTCTTTCGGGGAGCCGAAGCGCACCTCTTGACCATTGAGCCGGATCGTGCCCTCGGTCTGTTGATGGACACCAGCGAGGATCTTGATGAACGTCGACTTGCCGGCGCCGTTGTCGCCGAGCACGCAGGTCACCTCACCGGCGTTGACCGAGGTGGTGATATCACGCAGGGCGATGATGTTGCCGTAGTACTTGGTGATGTTGTCGAGTTCAAGTAGTTGAGTGCTCATCGGCGCAGTGCCTCCGCTTTGTTCCGGATGAATCGGTTGGCGACCACTGCGATCAGCAGGATCGCGCCCAAGAACATGAACCGCCAGTCAGAGTTCCAGCGGGAATACGGGATGCCCAACTGCGCCATCGCCATGATGATCGCACCGAGCGCACCGCCGAGAGCGGTGCCGTAGCCGCCGGTCAACAACGTCCCGCCGACCACCGCGGCGATGATGTACTCGAACTCCTGTCCATCGCCAGTGCTCGCCTGGATGGTGTTCAGTCGGAACGCCAGCAACATGCCCACCAGCCACGCCGCTCCGGCGGTGAGCATGAACAGCTGGGTCTTGGTCCGCGCTGCGGGGACACCGACCTGGCGCGCCGCTTCCTTATTGCCGCCGACGGCGAAGGTCCATGAGCCGAACCGGGTTCGCCCCAGCACCCAGACCATGACCGCGGTGAAGCCGAAGAACCAGATGATTCGCATCGAGAACTTCGACGAGGCCAGACCAGCATCGATCTCGGCGGTGGTGGTGAACAGCAACTTGGCCAAGAAGGCGACCACTACGAGCAGCGACCCGATGATGAAGAGTCGCCCGCCGAGGCGATCCGCTGCTCGGTCGATCGCGGTCCGCTCTGCGAACAGCACCCCGGCGATCGACCACACCGCCACGATGGTCGCCAAGATCAGCAGGACCGAGAACGCCTCGGTGCGGAATTTGATCGAGTCGGACTGGCTGCGCACGAAGAATGCCAGCAGGCCCAGCATCGCCGCCGACACCAGATTCACCAGCGTCTTGGTGGTGATGCTGAGTCGGCGTGCCCGGATCCCCGCAATGAGCATCAGGGTCATCGATCCACCGATCAGAAACAGGAACAATGTTGCCCGCAAGCCCTGTTCGGTGAACGGGAAGAACAGCGATTCATTGTTGGTCGCATCGAGGATCATCGCCACCGCGATCGCCAGCGCGAACAGCACGACCGCCAGCACCAGCGGACGCGACACCGTTCCATCCAGTGACAGGCGGCCACGGTCACCGACCGGCTCATAGCGCCAGTACCCGAGTCCGACCACCGCCAGGAGACCGAAGACCCCGAACATCACCGAAGCCAGCAGGTTGCCGCCGTACCCATCGGTGAGATGCAGTACCGCGACCCCGCCGTACAGCCCGGCGAGGCCGATCACGAATGCGAGGGCTCCCGTCGGACGACGCTCGCCGCGTCGCTGGAAGAACAACTCGAACACCGCCACGGCGATGATCATCAACCCGATGATCAGTCCGAGGGTGTAAATCACATCGCGGTACTCGTACTGATGCTTGGTCCGATCCCACTCAGCCGCGAAGATCGGCCGCCAGAACGAGTAGCCGGCACCCTCGTCGATCCGGCCGACCTGGATCTGGTCGACGGTCAGTTTCGAGAAGCCCAGCTTGGCACCCTTGACGATGAAGAACGTTCCCAAGGTGACGATGAACGACGGCAGGAGGGTCTTTTCGACCATCCACCCGTTGAAGAAGCCAATGGCGAGCGCCACCGCCAACGAGATGGGAATGGCGATGAACAGGCTGAGGCCCGCTCCACCGAGGTCGCCGACCTCTTTCACCAACAAGATGATCAAGATGCCCATCGCTCCGGTCATCGCACCGGTCGACAGGTCGAATTCGCCGCCGATCATGAGCATCGAGACCGCAACGGCCATGATTCCGAGCGTGGCTGCGACATCGAGGATGCTCGCGGCAGCGTTGGCGGTGCCGAAGGGAACTGACGTGGCCCAGAAGAAGACCCAGATGCCGACGAGGCCGATCAACGCCCCGATCTCGGGCCGGATCAGCAGCCGCTGGAAGACACTGCGATAGGCCAACCGCTCATCGACCGGTGCCGTCGCACGTGCAGGGCTGGTGGAATCTGACAGAACTGTCTCAGACATTGGCGGTCCCCCAGAACCGAGTGACGAGGTGGTCGATCAGTGAACGGGTGCTCGACTTCGCCGTGCACGCTGCGCATCGGCAGCACTGCTGGCTGATCGAAGCGAACAGCAACACGATAGATGGAGAGAAAACGGTGCGGTGCACAGGGGTTCGGAGCCGGTCTGACCGGCCCCGAACCCCATCGCATCATGTGATCCGCGAGCGGATCAACGGTGTGTTATCAGCGGGTGCCCTGCGCCGAGAGCGACTTGACCTCGCCGGCGTTGTCGGGATCGACGAAACCGGGGCCGGTCAGGATCGGCAGGCCACCACCGAGGGTGTTCTGGTTGGTGACGTTCAAGTAGAGCAACAGCACGGGCATGTAGCCCTGCAGGTACTGCTGCTGATCCACGGTGAACGCAACGTCGCCGGCCTCGATGGCGTCGAGCAGCTCAGGGGTCAGGTCGAAACCTGCCACGACCGCGTCGCGGCCGATGTCCTGGGCGGCGTTGAGACCCGACATGGCGATGACCGGGCCGGTGCCCATGAAACCATCGATGTCCGGGTCAGCCTCCATGGCCGCCTTGATGGTGTTCGTCTGGCTGGTCTGGTCAGCGTCGAGACCGACGAAGTCGATGATGACTTCACCGTCGAAGGTCTCAGCGAGGCCCTCACAGCGCTCCTCGAGCGCCACGTTCGACTGCTCCTGCATACCGCACAGGATCTTGGTCGCACCGAGCTCATTGAAGCGCTCACCAGCACCGCGACCGGCGATGATCTCATCCTGGCCGACGTGGGTCAGCGCGCCGATGGCCTGGTAGTCATTCGAGCCCGAGTTGAGCGTGATGACCGGAATCCCACCATCGACCGCAGCCGTCAGCGGGCCGACGAGCTGGTCGGGGCTGGGCAGCGACGCAGCGATGCCAGCAGAGCCCTCGGAGACGGCCTGCTCGATCATCTGGACCTGGGTCTCGGGATCATTGTTGGATCCGAGCCACACGACCTCGATGCCGAGATCGGCGGCAGCAGCGTCGGCACCGCGCTTGACGACGGACCAGAACGGGCCGTCATCGGAGTGGGTGACCATGTGGATGGTGAGGTCGCCACCACCAGCGGTGGTCACCTCAGCCTCCTCGACCGCGTCACCGTCATCGGTGTCGTCGACCTCGACTGCCTCATCGACAGCCTCGCCGGTGTCCGGTGCTGCATCGTCGGATGACGAATCGTCACCGCCGCACGCTGCGAGGACAAGCGACAGCGCCGCAACGGGCGCCAGTACTGTTCTCATTCTCCTCATTTGGTTTCCCCCTTGATGGTGGTGTGATGATTCCGTCCACGCACGAACACGTGAGGCGGACATGACAGCGTCTGAGGTGACGCTGCGAACGTGGGTCGATCGATCACCGACCACAGAGTGGCGCCAACCTTGGCCGGTCGCATCCGGGCGACACAAATCCGAACAGCTTCGACGCCGGTGAGTTCAGACGGAATCGGGTTCATGATGGTCGGGCTGATCGGTGGGCCGGACACTCCCAGATGGAGCGCTCCAACCACGTGACCTCGGTCATATGATCACACTTCGGCTCAGGTCGTCAAGTTCTCCAGAACACCCCAGCACGACAATTGACGAATGTGTCGGCCACAGCAGAGACTGTCTCGATG
Source organism: Ilumatobacteraceae bacterium (assembly GCA_007117775.1). Lineage (GTDB taxonomy): Bacteria > Actinomycetota > Acidimicrobiia > Acidimicrobiales > Ilumatobacteraceae > CSBr16-110. Next base: position 1,788 of record SKFX01000142.1, on the reverse strand, counting down.
GAACGTCCGACGATGGATGATGTGGCCCAGCGCGCCGGCGTGTCGCGATCGCTGGTGAGCCTGGTCATGCGGGAATCACCGCGGGTCTCGGACTCGTCGCGCGCTGCAGTCCAGCGCGCGGCGCGCGAACTCAACTATCGACCCAACCTCGCAGCTCGACAGTTGGCATCTCGGCGCACCCTGACGGTCGGATTGATCTTCTACGATCTGCACAACCTGTTCTTCTCCGAGGTCACCGAGGGCATCCACGCCGTGGCCTCGGCGTCTGGCTACCGGATCTTGATCAACAACGGCCGTCAACAGGCCGACGTCGAACGGGCCGCCCTCGACAGCATGATCGATCTGCAGGTCGACGCCTTGTTGCTGGCGGGCACGATCCTCGACGATGACGTGGTCATTGCCGCAGCCGAGCAGCTCCCGGTCTGTGCGATAAGTCGAGCCATCGATCACCCCCTCGTCGACACGGTCTGCAACGACAATCGTCTCGGATCCAATCTGGTTGTCGACCATCTCGCCGAACTCGGGCATCGGCGGATCTGCCATATCTCCGGTGGTGACGGTGCTGGTTCGGCCGAACGGCGTGAGGGCTTCGTGGACGCGATGCATCGCCATGGCCTCGAACCGATGATCATCGACGGGCACTTCACCGAACAGGCCGGCGCGCAGGCTGCCCGGGACCTGCTCAACCATGACGATCCTCCGACCGCCATCTATGCCGCCAACGACCTCTCCGCCCTCGGAGCGATGGGAGCCATCAAACAAGCCGGCCTCTCAGTGCCTGAGCACTTCTCGGTGGTCGGCTATGACAACACTGCGTTGGCGAGCTTCGACTATGTCCGCATGACCTCCGTCGAACAGCAACGACTCCACATCGGCGAGGCGGCCATGAGGGCGGTCTTGAGCCGCCTGGACACACCGCGGCGCGCTGCGCTCAACGAGATGGTCGTACCGGAGTTGATCGTGCGCTCCACCACCGGCCCGGCGCGTTCGGGCCCCATCACGGCCCGCTGACGTCGGCGTTCAGCGGGTCCGCTCGATATGGCGGGCCACAACATTCTCGAGCGCCTCCTGGCGGCCGCTGCGACGCTGCGGTTCTCCCCCGGCGAACGCCCGCTCACGCAGCGCATCGAGTCCGACGCGACCGGCGAGGATCTCCGCGCCGAAGTCAGAGTCCCAGCCGGCATAACGCTCGGAACGGACACGCTCGAGGTCCCCGGACTCCACCAGCGATGCTGCAGCCAACAGCGCCCGGGCCATGGTGTCCATCCCGCCGATATGGGCATGGAAGAGATCATCTCGCTCAGAGGACTGGCGGCGGAGCTTGGCATCGAAGTTCAGACCGCCGGTGGTGAAACCGCCGCCCCGAAGGATCTCGTACATCCCGAGGGTCATCTGTTCGACCGACACCGGGAACCGGTCGACATCCCAGCCGAGACGATCGTCCCCAGCGTTGGCATCGATCGAACCGAACAGTCCGGCCGCGAATGCAGCTGCGACCTCATGGGCGAAATCGTGGCCGGCCAACGTGGCGTGGTTCACTTCGATATTCAGGCGAATCTCATCGGCGAGCCCGTATCGCTGCAAGAACGCGTCGACCGCGGCGACGTCATAATCGTACTGATGCTTGGTCGGCTCGAAGGGCTTGGGCTCGACCAGGATCGCTCCAGCGAAGCCGATGTGATGCTTGTGTTCGACAACCAGATGCAAGAACCGCGCCAATTGATCGAGTTCGCGCTTGAGATCGGTGTTCAAGAGGGTCTCATATCCCTCTCGCCCTCCCCACAGGAC
>SKFX01000193.1 GCA_007117775.1 Ilumatobacteraceae bacterium | reverse complement strand
GGGGGGCGAGGCTGTCGGGGGCGGACCTGTCGTGGGTGAACCTGTCGGGTGCGGACCTTTCGGGGGCGGTCCTGCGGGGGGTACGGTTCTGCGGTACGACCATGCCGGACAACACGGTCCGGAACGACGGCTGCCGGAGGCCAACCTGACGGGCGCACGGTTCTGCCGCACGTTCATGCCGGACGGCACGATCCGCAACGCCAACTGCTGAGCGCTGCGTAGTTCCCAGCGCGTCGGCGGATGCTGAGACGCCAGCATGAGTGTCAGCCACTAGGTTGACAGCATGAAACGAATTGGGGCGTTGACGGTTGCTGTGGCGATGACGGTTGCGGCGTGTGGTGGGTCTAGTGAGACGGCGCCGGAACCTGATGTGAAGGTAGAAGCCGTCGATGATGATGGGGCGTTCCGACTGGCTGGAGGCGGGCAGGTGGTCAACGGGTGTCGTATCGAGCGTGGCACTCAGTGTCCGGGTGCAGACCTGTCTGGGGCGAACCTGTCGAGGGCGGACCTGTCGTGGATGGACCTGCGGGGGGCGAACTTTGAGGGGGCGTACATTGAGGGGGCGAACCTTGGGGATGCGGACCTGTCTTCCGCGAACCTGTGGGGGGCGAACCTGGGTGGGGCGAACCTGTCGAGGGCGGACCTGTGGGGGGCGAACCTGGGTGGGGCGAACCTGTTTGGGGCGAACCTGCGGGGGGCGGACCTGTGAGGGGCGAACCTGTTAAGGGCGAACCTGCGGGGGGCGGACCTGTCGGGAGCACGCTTCTGCAACACGTGTATGCCGATCGGCTCGGTCCGCAACGACGGGTGCTGACCGTCTCTAATTCACCGCGTGGTCAGCTCCGTCGGTCCTTGGCGTGATTTGACGTCGGCGCTGCCGGTGCTCGAGCGCCTGGTCGTTGTTGGTGAGCGGTTCGGCCTTGAGGTGGTCGCATGGGCTGGCGCTGGTCGAGATCGGACACGTTGACCCACTCCGCGCAAATCGCCCAGATCTATTTGGCGATTACCCACAGTCCATCCACTATTATCCACTATTTCGCGGTTCACGAGACCCTGCAGGCATCACGAAACATCAGTACATGCAACCCCAAACGACCTCGTCGGACCCCGATCGGTCATGGAACCCCTGGTTCGGGACGTGGAGGCCGGAGGTTCAAATCCTCTCACCCCGACCAGACCAGGCCTGAACAGGGTCGGTTATCGACTGCGGTCACGGTTGAGACGGTGATGGCTTCGGGCGCCAGCGCACCCAGATCTTGCTCGGGGTGCCGCCAACGGGGAGGGCTGTGGCGCGTGCTTCGCTGAGACCGTGTCGGCATCGGCTCCTCGTGAGATTGCATACGTGTCCCCTCTGCTCGCGTGCTCTGGGGTGGAAACGGTCGTCGGCGTGGGCCTCCCCAGCGGAATCACAAATAGGATTAGGAACGATTCCTATCTTGTGCTAAGGTGTGGCCATGAACCACTTCACCACCCCTGCCCCCCACGGTGTCGGCGTCACGGCACACACCGACACCTCGAGGCGAGTCGATCGCCGGCGGGGACTGTCACGAACACTGGTCGCTGGTGCGGCGGCGATGGTGCTCGCCGCCTGTTCCGGGCCCTCGACCGAGGTCGAGTCTGGAGCTGCTGACGCCGGGAAGTCGGTCACGATCGATGTCTGTGGAACCGATGTGACCTTCGAGGGTGTTCCCGAGCGTGTGTTCGTGAACGACATCAACATGTTGGAGATGATGCTCGCATTGGAACTCGAGGACCATATCGCTGCCGCGTTCCTCTGGGGCGAAGACGACACGCTGCTCCCCGAGTTGAGCGCACGTCTCGAGGCAGCTGACGTCACGCCGACGATCGGTTCGATCAATGACGAAATCGAGACGATCCTCGCCTTTGATCCCGACATGGTCTATGCGGGTTGGAACTACGGCCTGCGCGTCGGCGGGGCGGTGACTCCTGAGTTGCTCGCTGAACGGGGGGTGGACACCTATCTGTTACGCGAGTCGTGCCGTCATGTTCAGCCTGAACTCGGACGCACCACCATGGACGACATCTACTACGACGCTCGAGCACTCGGTGAGATCTTCGGTGTCGAGGACCGTGCCGAGGCACTGATCTCGCAGTGGCAGTCAACGATTCGCGAGGCGGTGGCGCTGGTGCCCGACTCGGCCGAGGGTCGTGTGGACATCTTCTTGTACGACAGCGGCGAGGACGAGCCGTTCACCGCGGGCTTCTTCGCCATGCCAGATGAGATGTTCCGTCTCGCAGGTGGCCGAAACATCATCGATGACGTGAACGCGACCTGGACGGCGGTGTCTTGGGAGCGGGTCATCGAACAGGATCCCGAGTTCATCCCCGTCGTCGAGTACGGCGGAGTCACCTGTGACGAGCGCATTGCCACCCTGCAGTCCTTGCCGGCTCTGCGCGATGTGACAGCGATCGTCAACGCCAACTTCGATTGCTATGTGTACGCCGAGGTGGTGCCCGGGGTCCGCACCGCCGATGCGACCCTGCGCCTTGCGACGTCACTGTGGAGCTGAACTCAGACTGGGCGCCGCGATGTCCGATCACCACAGGGTCCGGAGTGGCGCGCAGATGAGCACAGCCGTGCTCGAGATCGCGGGTCTCTGTGTGGACCTCGGTGGCGGGCGGATCGTCTCGGCGATCGATCTCGCTGTCGAACCGGGCTGGTTCGTCGCAGTGGTCGGGCCCAATGGTGCCGGCAAGTCGACGCTGATGCGATCGCTCTACCGGGCCGTCACCCCGAGTGCTGGGTCGATCGATCTCGAGGGCACCCCGATCTCGGGGGTCACGGCGCGCGATCTCGCGTTGAAGATGGCGGTGGTCACCCAAGAGCATGGCGGTGAGTTCGATTTCACCGTCGGCGAGGTTGTGGCGATGGGGCGGATTCCGCACTGCTCGGGGTGGGGATCATTGGCCACATCCGACCATGAGGTCATCCATCGTTCACTCGCTGATGTCGGTGTTTCGGACTTCATCGATCGTCGCTTCGCGACGCTGTCCGGAGGCGAGAAGCAACGCGTCCTGCTCGCTCGTGCTCTGGCCCAACAGCCTCGGTATCTGTTGCTCGATGAGCCGACGAACCACCTCGACATCCGGTACCAGCTCGAGATGATCGAATTCGTCGGCCGGCTCGGCGTGACCGTGATCGCAGCGCTCCACGACCTCAATCTCGCTGCCCAGCATGCCGATCGGGTGCTCATGGTCGCTGACGGCTGCGTCCATTCGTTCGGTCCGCCGCACGAGGTCTTCGACACCGACAGCGTGCAACAGGTCTTCGGTGTGCGAGCGACACCGGTCGTGCATCCGGTGACCGAACGTCTGCAGCTGCTCTTCGATCTCGTGGATCGTGAGGCTCCATGACCGCGACGAGCATCGCAGTGCCGCAGCGTCGCCTGATCGGACCATCGGCACCGATCCTGCCGCTGACCGGCCTGCTCGTGGTGGTCCTGGTCGTGTCCATTCCGCTGGCGGTCGCAGTCGGTGCTGCCGATATCGCCGTCGGCGCCGTCGTGGAGGTCTTTTATTCGGCCATCAGCGGCCAGCCTGCTGGTCAGCTGAAGACGGGAACGGTGAACATCGTCTGGGAGATTCGACTGCCACGTGTCCTACTCGCCTGCATCGTGGGATCCGGACTCGCCGCAGTCGGAACGGTCATGCAGGCTTTGGTGCGCAATCCGCTCGCAGATCCCTACATCTTGGGTGTCTCATCGGGTGCCTCGGTTGGGGCAGCGGCGGTCATCATGTTCAACGCCTTCGGCCTTCGCGCGATTTTCGGATCCTGGGCGATCAGCGCAGCGGGCTTCGCAGGGGCATCGGTGGCCATGGTGGTGGTGTACACCATCGCACGTGGCCCACTCGGCCTCTCGCCGACTCGGCTGATCCTCGGGGGTGTCGCCGCAAGTTATGTCTTTGCCGCGATCACCAGCCTGCTGATCTTCCTCGGCGATCCCAGAGCAGCCTCATCGGTGATGTTCTGGTTGCTGGGGGGCCTCGGTCGCGCCCAGTGGAGTGCGTTGCTGGTTCCCGCGGCGGCACTCGTCGCAGCGAGTCTCTACTTCGTCATTCGAGCGCCCTGGCTCAACGCTCTCGCGCTCGGAGACGATACGGCACGCACCGTCGGCATCGATCTCGCCCGCTTCCGATTGCTCTTGTTCGTGCTGTGTTCACTGCTGACCGGTGTGATGGTCGCGATCAGCGGAGCGATCGGTTTCGTCGGGTTGATCATGCCGCATTTCGCCCGGCTGATCGTCGGTGCGGATCATCGGCGGGTGTTGATGATCTCGCTACCCGCCGGTGCCCTGTTCCTCGTCTGGGCCGATGCGGTGGCGCGGACCATCGTGGCTCCTCAGGTCCTGCCCGTCGGTGTGATCACCGCGTTGGTCGGCGGCCCATTGTTCATTGCGCTGCTCATTCGTCGTACCAGGGCATCGGTGCGCTGAGGGGTGATGGTGGTGCCGGTTCGTACGAGGAGGACACCAAGATGAGCGCACGTCCCAGATTTCGGGTGCATATCTGTGACGGCTGCTGTTGTGGGACGATCCGCAAACATCCCGATGTGGATCATGCCGAGCAACGTCGCAGTATCGCCGCTGCCGCGGAACGCGGCGGTGGACAGGCGCGGGTGGTCGGGTGTCTCGGCGAGTGCCATGCATCGAATCTGGTGGTGGTGCGTCGTCGCGGTCGACGAGCGACATGGATCGGATCTCTGCTCGATGACACCAGCACCGAGCATCTGTGCGAGTGGCTGGCCGATGGCGCAGACGAACTGCCCAGTGCCCTGCGCAGCAATGTCGTTGAGCGCGCCGTCGCTGACGAACGAGCCCGGCGCACTGCGGTGTTGATCTCGAACCCGAGCCGATCGCGATGACTCGGTCGCAGCGGCCATGACCCATGAACCCATGAGGAGCCCATTGGAATGGAACTCGAGACCACTCAGCTGATCGACTGCACCGGTCGAGCCACCCACACGCTGACCCTGATGATCGACGGTTCGGTCCGAATCGATGTCACCGCCGGTCCCAAAGTGCGGTACTTCCCCGAGACCGGCGATACCGATCCGCCGCATTATGTGCTGCCTGACAGCGTGATCGCTGCGGCTCATGCCCTGCGCTTCAGCGGCTGAGCTCCGGTCAGATTTCGAGCGCCCGCGCCTCGATGCGTCCGTCGGCGCATCCGATGAACAGCGCAGTTCCCTCTGAGTTCCATGCGACCTGGGACACGGTGTCACCAGCGTGATGGACGAAGAGCGGTTCGACCTCTTCACCACGACGGCGCGGTGCTGGCCACAGCACCACCCGTCCATCGGCTCCACCGCTCAGCAGGTACTCGCCACTGCGATGCCATGCCACTGCGGTGACATGGCGATCGTGAACTGCGCCGCGCGCCGGTGTGCGGCCGCGTGGGCCGCGTCCGGAGAAGTCCCAGAAGGTGAGTTCCTCAAGACATGCCGAGACCATCCAGTGGCTGTCGGGGTCGAAGGCGAGCAACTCGATCTTGGCCGGATAGCCCGACATCGACAGTTCGTCACCCGACCACAGCTTCCAGAGGTGGATGGTCGCGTCCTGGAAACCGGCGCATGCCCATTTTCCCGACGGGGCGAGCGCGATCGACAGTGCCGAGCCCTTGAACTCATGCTCTCGTGTCGGCCGGCCATCGGTGATGGTCTCAGGGTCGTACCATGCAATGCCCCCATAGGCCGCCGAGCCGACCCGCAGACCGGTGGTGGCCCAGGCCACCGAGGTGATCGTGGAACTGCGGGGTTGGCAGCGGTGGAGTACCTGAGCATCGGCGTCGGTCAGTGTCAGTGTTTTCCCTGACGCGATGGCCAGGATCGTCTCCATCGGCGACCAGGCCACATCGTTCACCCAGTCATCGGTGTTGATCTGGCCGATCTGGCCACCCATGGGGTCATAGATCCTGACGGTACCGTCCTGGCCGCCCACGGCGACCCGCTGGCCGGAGGGATCCCATGCTGTGCTGAGCACCCCCATCTCGTGTCGCTGCAGATCGCGATGTTCCCCTGTGTCACCGTCGATGATCGCAGCGTCACCACCGAGTGATCCGACGATGAGGGGCCCGCTGGAGGAGACGTCGAGGCAGTTGAGGTAATCGTCGAGGCCGTGTGACCAGATCAGATCGCCGATCATGAGACCAGACAGGTACGAAAGCTGGTCTCCAACTCATCGCGATCCAGATTCCGGCCGATGAACACCAACTTGTTGGTCCGCTCCTCGTCGGGGCCCCAGGGACGATCCATCCGGCCATCCAGCAGCATGTGGACGCCTTGGAACACGTACCGCTGCTCACTGCCAGCCGGCGCGAGGATCCCTTTGGAGCGGAAGATGTCCACCCCTCGTTCCATCAGCAGCGCTCCGAGCCAGGCGTTGAGACGTTCCACATCGAGCTCACCGGGGACCTCGATGCCGACCGAGGTGACGCTGAGATCGTGTTGGTGCTCGGCGTCGGGGTCGAGGAACTCTGGGTCATCGGCGAGGACCCGATCGAGGTCGAATGCCCCGACGTCGAGAATTGCGTCGAGATCGACCCGGCCATGAGTCGTGTCGACGAGTGGTGCATAGGCGTTGATCTCACGGATCCGGCTGTGCACGGTGGCGAGTTGATCGGCATCGACGAGGTCGACCTTGTTGACCACCACCCGATCGGCGAACGCCAGCTGCTCCACGGCCTCGTTCTCAATATCGTCGGGTTTCTCGTCGTCGAGGTGCATCTCGAGATGCTTGGCATCGACGACGGTGACGATGGCATCGAGTCTGAGTTGCGCGGCGATCTCGGGATCGACGAAGAAGGTCTGGGCCACCGGTGCTGGGTCGGCGAGGCCGGTGGTCTCGATGACGATGTGATCGAAACGATCCTTGCGCTTCATCAGATTTCCGAGGATCCGGATGAGATCACCGCGAACGGTGCAGCAGATGCAGCCGTTGTTCATCTCGAAGATCTCCTCTTCGGCCTCGAGCACGAGGGCGTCATCGATCCCGATCTCACCGAACTCGTTCTCGATGACGGCGATTCGCTTTCCGTGTTGCTCGGTGAGGATGTAGTTGAGCAGGGTCGTCTTGCCCGAGCCGAGAAAGCCGGTCAGAACGGTGACGGGAACCAGATCATCGGTGGAAGCGTCCATCCCATGATGATAACAGGAGTCATTCCCAATTCATGATGTGGTTCACCGGCAGGCTCGGCACCGTCCCACCACGTCGAGGCGGTGGGATCTGATACTGAATCCGGAACCGACGAGCGCATCCGAGAGCGCTTGGTCGAGGTCGCGCTCCACGCTCGCGCTCAATTCGAAATCGGCGACCTCGCCACAGACCTCGCAGATCCGGTGGTGATGATGTCCAATGAGTTCCTCGGCGGGTTCGAAGCGCGTCCGCTCGTCAGCGCCGACCACCTTCTGCACCACCCCGACAGACTCGAGGTCCGCCATGTTCCGGTACATCGAACTCTGGGTCAATTTGGGCCGCAGTTCGAGGAGTTCGGGGATCGTCACCGGCCGCTCGGCGCGCACCAGGATCTCGATCAACTCCCGTCGACCCTTGGTATACATCAGATCGGCATCTCGACAGCGCTGCTCGACGATGGCGTGGACGTCGCTGAGGGCCGTGACCATGATGCCAGTGTATGTCGCTGTTGTTGCGCTGTCGTGAGTGACGAGTCGTCCACGTCTGAGATCACCGGTGTGTGAGCTTCAGTCGTCGCTGTTGTTGGTCGCTGGTTCGCCTGCAGGAGCGAGCGAAGTCTGAGTGCCGGCCGACGCCGGTCGTGTCAGCTCTTTGCGCTCTCATCGCTCGACTGTTGTTGGCGACTGCTTCCGGACCATCCACGATGTTCCACGATGTTGAGGTTCACGAGATCTTGCTGTGATCACGAAACATCAGACAGGGTTCGCATCAGCATTGCAACACGCGCATGCCGAGCGACTCGGTCCGCAACGACAACTGCTGGGCGTCGGCGCCCGGCACGGTGACGAGCTCCCTCGGTTGTCGGTGACCGGTTCGCCTTGAGATGGTCGCACGGGCTGGTGCTGGTCGAGATCGGACACGTTGGCCCACTCCGCGCAAATCGCCCAGATCTATTTGGCAATTTCCCACAGTCCATCCACGATTATCCACTATTTC
>SKFX01000230.1 GCA_007117775.1 Ilumatobacteraceae bacterium | reverse complement strand
TATCCGGAGCCGGGGGCCGGTGCCGCTGTCTGCGCTGTCGGTACCGCACCCGGCTGAGCCTCCGGTGGGTACCACTTACCGTCGCTGGCCTGCCACCAACCCGGCCCCTGTGATGCATCCGCTCCTTGCATGAGTTCACTCCCCTCATCGTTGCTGTCGGCGACCACCTTAGGACACGGGTGTGAGGCTCAGTGACGGAAGTGCCGCTCGCCGGTGAACACCATGGCGATGCCGTGCTCATCAGCTGCTGCGATCACCTCATCGTCGCGCACACTCCCACCCGGCTGGATCACCGCGGTCACCCCGGCCGCCACCGCGGCGTCGAGACCGTCTCGGAACGGGAAGAAGGCATCACTCGCCGCCACGCCACCGGTGACGCGCCCGTCGGCGCGTTCGGCTGCGATCCGCGCCGAATCGAGGCGGTTCTGCTGGCCGGCACCGATCCCATAGGCACGGGCGTCCTTGGCGTAGACGATGGCATTGCTGCTGACCGCCGCACAGACCGTCCACGCGAATTCGAGGTCACGCCACTGCTCAGCGGTGGGCTGAGCTGCGGTGACGACCCGCCAGGCATCCCGATCGACGGGAACCACATCGGTCTGCTGGACCAAGAGGCCGCCGTCGATGGAACGGACATCGCGGTCGGGGACCTGGGGCGCCGGCGCTGACAGTACGCGCAGGTTCGCCTTGGCGGTGAGGATCTCGAGTGCTTCTGGCTCATAGTCGGGCGCCACCACCACCTCGGTGAACACTGGGGCCAACTCGGTCGCCATCTGCGCGGTGACGGTCCGATTGACGGCCACGATCCCACCGAACGCGCTCACCGGATCACAGGCGTTGGCGGCACGGTAGGCATCGGCCACCGGATCGTCCCCACCACCGAGCGCAACACCGCACGGATTGGCATGCTTGACAATCACACACGCGGTGTCATCGAAGCGGTTCGCGAGACGCCAGGCCGCCTCGGCATCATAAACGTTCAGGTAGCTGAGTGCCTTGCCACCGTGCTGGGTCATCGCATCCCACCAACCGGGCCGACCACTGCGGTATCGGGCGCCGGCCTGATGCGGGTTCTCGCCGTAGCGCAACGTGTCGGCCAACTCGAGCGATAGGTGCAGTGTCGGCGGCAGCGGATCATCGGTGTCGAACCAGTCGACGATCGCCGCGTCATAGGCCGCCGTGTGCGCGAAGGCGGTCCGCGCCAAGCGACGCCGGGTGGCATTGGACAGCACACCGTCGCGGCTCAGTTCATCGAGCACCACCGGATAGTCCGCCGGATCCACGACGATGCCGACATGGGCATGGTTTTTGGCTGCCGCGCGCACCATCGTGGGCCCACCGACGTCGATCAGTTCGATACCCGGATCGGACGCGAACGGATACAGGTTGATGACCGCCAGCGAGATCGGTTCGATCCCGTACCGCTCAAGATCGGCCCGGTGCTCAGGATCGGTCGGATCGGCCAGCAGGCCGCCGTGCACCATCGGGTGCAGGGTCACGACGCGATGGCCCAAGATGGCCGGGAATCCGGTGAGATCCGCGACATCGACCACCTCGATGCCGGCCGCAGCGATCTGACGAGCGGTACCGCCACTGGAGACCAGATGCCATCCCAGATCGGCGAGCGATCGTGCGAGATCTTCGATTCCGGACTTGTCGTAGACGGAGAGCAGAGCGGTGGGCACGACCCAACGGTAGCCACACCGACCAGTCCGCTCAGCAATCACAAGGGGCCCAATGGCCGGACGAACCCGCCACTCGTCTGCGCTATGGTCGACTCAGGGGACTCGGTGACTCATCGACGCGCTGCGGTTCCTTCGATAACGACGAGAGGCGACAACAATGGATGTGAGCAAGTTCAAGACATCGGACTGGTTGATGGTCGGGGGCGGAGCGCTGTTCCTGATCGCCGGATTCCTGCCATGGTTCAGTTTCGCCGGCTTCACCACGCAGAGCGCGTTCAACTTCTTCTTCACCGGCACCGTGCCGTGGATCTTGGTCGTGGCCGTCGGCGTCCTGGCGTTCCTCGCGGCCGCCGACATCTTCAAACTTCCCGAGAACCTGCCGGCCCCGACGATCTTCCTCGGCGCGACCGCGCTCTCAGCATTGCTCGTCCTCCTCCGTCTCATCATCGGGTTCAGATTGGGCGCGATGGGATCCGCCGGATTGAGTTTCGACCGCGGTATCGGCCTGTTCCTCGGCTTGATCGCTGCCGGTGTCGCAACGGCCGGCGCCTACATGAACTTCGCCGCGAGCGGCGGTGACCTCAAACAACTCGCTGGCGATCTGCAGTCCAAGGCGAAGTCCGCAACCGCCGGATCGGAGTCATCGGGCAATCCGGCACCGCCGCCGCCCGACGCGCCGCCACCACCGGCGGATGCGCCACCGCCACCGAACCAGTGACGCGTTGAACCGGCGCATGAGAGTGAGCGGAGCCCGCAGCAACAGTCCGTCAGGTTCAGCCCAGTCGAGCGACGATCTCAGCCATACGTTCGCCGGCCTCGGTCGGATTGAGTCCGACTCTGACACCGGCGTCGGCGAGTGCGTCCATCTTGCCCTGAGCGGTTCCCTTGCCACCTGACACGATCGCGCCGGCATGGCCCATCTTCTTGCCCGCCGGTGCGGTCACACCGGCGATGTAGGCGCTCATCGGCTTGGTGACGTTGGCCCGGATGAACTCCGCTGCCTCCTCCTCAGCCGACCCGCCGATCTCACCGATCAGGATGATCGCGTGGGTCTCGGGATCGGCCTCGAACTCTGCGAGACAGTCGACGAAGCTGGTCCCGGGCACCGGGTCACCACCGATGCCGACACAGGTGGACACACCGATCCCCTGCTGCTTCAGCTCATACAGCGCCTGATACGTCAACGTGCCCGAGCGGCTCACGATGCCGACGTTGGGCCCGGTCGCACTCGGTTCCTGGGCGATCTCGCCGGCGGTGATGCCGATATTGCACTTTCCGGGGCTGATGACACCGGGACAGTTCGGCCCGAGCAGGCGAGTATTGGGATAGTCGCGGACCAAGGTGTTGTAGACCTTGGCCTCATCCTGGGCGGGGATCCCCTCGGTGATGCAGACCACGAGGCCCACCCCGGCCGCAGCGGCCTCCAGGATCGCATCGGGAGCGAACTTGGGCGGCACCGCCGCGAAGGATGCATTGGCGCCGGTGGCGGCGACGGCATCGGCGACGGTGTCGAAGATCGGAATGCCCTCGACGTCTTGGCCGCCCTTGCCCGGTGTCACACCGGCGACGATCTGGGTGCCGTAGTCACGGTTGCGCAACCCGTGGTATTTGCCCTGGCCTCCGGTGAGGCCCTGGACGATGACCTTGGTGTCCTGGTTGACGAAGATCGACATCTCACTCGCTCCCGTTCGCGATGGCCACAGCGGCATTGGCCGCTTCGAGCATGGTGGGTTTGGAAATCAGCTTGTCCGCCGGCAGGCCGGCATCGGCGAGGATCTTGCGGCCCTCCTCGGCATTGGTGCCGTCGAGGCGGATCACGATCGGCGCCCGCAGCTCAACTCGGCCCATCGCCTCGACGACGCCCTTGGCGACCTCCTCGCCACGGGTGATCCCTCCGAAGATGTTGATGAAGATCGCCTGCACGCTCTCATCGGAGTTGATCACCTCGAGCGCGGATGCCATCACATCGGCATTCGCGCCTCCGCCGATATCGAGGAAGTTCGCAGCGCTCCCACCGACCTGGTTGACCACGTCGAGGGTGCTCATGGCGAGACCGGCACCGTTCGCGATGATGCCGACCGAACCCTCGAGACCGATGTACTGCAGGCCTTTGGACTTGGCGAGTTGTTCGCGTTCGTCGAGCACCTCGGTCGCCGAGTACTCCTCCCATTCGGGGTGACGGAACGCAGCGTTGGAGTCGAGCGTCACCTTGGCATCGAGGGCGTGCACCTCACCGGTCGGCTTGAGGATCAGCGGGTTGATCTCGGCCAGGTCACAGTCACCTTCGGTGAAGCAGCGATACAGCTTCACCAAGATGTCAGCGGTGCCGTCGAGAGCGCGCTCAGGGATCCTGGCATCGACGGCAGCCTGGTGGGCTGCATCGGTGCTGAGGCCATCGACCGGGTCGATATGCAGTTTGACGATCGCATCGGGGTCAGCTTCAGCGACCGCCTCGATCTCGACACCGCCCTGGGCCGAGAGCATCAGCAGATGCTTCTTGGCGGCGCGGTCCAAGGTGAAGCTGGCGTAGTACTCCTCGTCGATATCGGACGCCTTCTCGACCCACAGCCGCTCGACGACATGGCCTTTGATGTCCATGCCCAAGATATTGCCGGCGTGGGTGCGCACCTCATCGGTGGAATCGGCCAGCTTGATGCCACCGGCCTTGCCGCGGCCGCCGACCTGCACCTGCGCCTTGACCACGACCGGATAGCCGACGCGCTCGGCCACCTCGACGGCGTCATCGACCGTGAGCGCCACATCGCCCGGGCTCACCGGGATACCGAAGCGGGCGAAGTACTGCTTGCCCTGATACTCGAACAGATCCACTGATCACTCCTCGTTGTCTGATGGTTCTCTCGTCATTGTCGATCGCTCGTCGCCGGTCGATGCGCTCATGTCGATGGTCTCATGTCGAGGCGTCGTCGCCCTCGAGACCGTCAAGGGCTCCTTCGAGCCACGCGCTGATCTCGCGCAGAGACGACCCCGGACCGAACACCTCGGCCACACCCTGCTCTTTCAGGGTGCGGGCATCGGCATCGGGGATGACCCCTCCTCCGAAGATCAGCACGTCATCTCGGCCACGGTTCTGCAGTTCGGCCATCACCCGTGGGAACAGCGTCAGATGCGCCCCCGACAGCAGCGACAGCCCGACGGCATCGGCATCCTCCTGCAACACCGCCTCGGCGATCTGCTCGGGCGACTGGTGCAGGCCGGTGTAGATCACCTCGAAACCGTGGTCCCGTAGTGCCCGCGTGATCGTCTTGGCCCCGCGGTCATGCCCATCGAGACCCGGCTTTGCCACGACGACTCGGTACGGACGCTTCACGAACACTTGACACTAGGCGCATCGGCTCGTCGGACTCCAAACCAAGGGCAACCTGCGCCGGAACACTGTCTCGACCAGGCGATCCGGTCTGGCGATGAGTCGGTGACCATCCGGCCGCCGGTGATGGACACCACCAGTTCCCGCTGCTGCCCGGAGCACCGAACCGCCCGGCAGACTGTGGTGATGGCTCGTATCCAACTGCGCTCCCCCCTCGCTCGAGCAGTGGTCCCGGTACTGGGCGGGATCACGGTGCTGACACTGATCGCCGCAGTGACCTGGATCATGGCCTCGACATTGTCAGGAGGCAGCACCGAGACAACCGAGCGACTCGCACCGACGACGTTGCGACTCGGACCGGTCGAACGCCGAGCCGAGGATGTGACCAATGACGGCCCCCTGCTCCTGCCTGGACTGAACACCACCAGCGGTGAGCGCTCGATCGTGCTGAATCACGAGGGCGACGACCCGGCATCGGGATGGATCGTCTACTACGCCCACCCGGCCGATCGCGACCCGACATGTCCGGTGGAGCAGGTTCAGGGGACGGCGAGGTTCGTCGACTGCGATGGACGCGAACTCGACGTCACCGACCTGTCGCCACCCGAGAGCGGCGTGCGTCCGATCGTCGAGAACCGCGAGCAGCTGCTCTTGGACCTGCGCAGCATCAATCAGAGCGACTGAGCGGATCGAGCTGGGTCAATCAGGCTGGGTCGATCACGGCGTGCGGGCAGTCTCGCCCAGATCCGCAACCGCCGCGATCAGACGGTCCACGAAGGCATCGGTGTGGGCCTCAAGGTGGTTGCGTTTGATCAGGAGCCCACCGATCACATCGGCCCCTGTGGCGCCGACCGCCCCGGTCAGCTTGTCGAGGCTCTTGCCGGCATCGAGCGCATAGGTCATGAACACCGCCGAGTGCTTGTTGCGCATCGCCGGAAGATTGGAGATCGTCGCCGCCGCCCACGGAGCTTGACCGACGACGAACAATCCGTGCGTCCACGTGCCCACGAGGACCAACTCGGCCGCTTGGATTGACGCAAGGTCGGGTTGACGGACCTTGGATACGCCGGTGATCGTCCAGTGCTCCTGGGCGAGTTTGTCGGCGATCATCTCTGCGGCCTTCCAGGTGTTGCCCGTCAGGCTCTCGACGAGTAATGCAGTCTTCACACTCTCTAGTCAAGCAGACCTGTTCGCATCGACACTCAATGGGTGGCCCAACCCGGCAGCACCGGTCCTCTCCGGTCGGTGTCATACCCTCCAGTGATACTGAACATATGTTCGATCGAGAGGATGTGAGCGCTGCAGGCGAGAGCGTCACCGGCACTGCGTCGAGCACCGCACCAGGCAGTGCCTCGAGTGGTGCTCCGCAGCCGAGTGCCGACACCTCCAACTCGATTTCAAAGATCGTGGCCTCCCTCGTGCGGTTCGACCCGATGATGGCGGACCGATCCGAACTCGAGGCTGCCGTGGCCGAGTGTGCCCGGGTTCGCTCCTGGGTCGATTCGATCGAGATCGGCGTCTCTCGCCGGATCCGCCAGATCGCTGACCCTCCCCCGATCCGGGTGATGGCGGCCAAGGCGCTCCGAGCCAGGGCTCCCGTGGCCGCTCCGGTGAGACCGACGCCACCGACGTTCTCGGCAACAAGGGCAAGCGAGACCGCAGTCGGGCACGGGCCAGCGCTCGCCGATCGGTGGTCTGCGATCGCTACCCGAAGTGGGAGGACGCCTTGGTGGACGGCGAGATCACCTCGGCCCACCTCGACATCATGGTGCGTGCACTGCTGTCGCTCAACGACGCCGACCGATCCGAATTCGACACCCACGCCGTACGCCTCCTCGTGATCGCCATCAACAAGTCACTGCACGAATTCAAACTCGCCGTCGCGCAGACACTCGATGCCATCAATCCTCCCGAGTCGGCCACCGAGCGTCTCGAACGTCAGCGCGACAAGTCGAACATCAGGCGCTGGCAGGACCACATCACTGGGATGTTCCACCTTCGCGCCGAGCTCGACCCCGAGTCCGGCGCCAAGGTCTCCGCCGCACTCGATGCCCACCTGAACTCACTGCGCCAGCGCGAGGAGTACGCCCAGATTGGTTTCGGACGACTCGAAGCGATGGGTTTCACGCAACTCATCACCGACTCCGACCACCCATCGCTGCAGCGCACACCCGAGGTCTGCGTGCACATCGATCTGGCGACGCTCCTCCACGACACACCGGGTCTCGCTGAACTCAGCGATGGGATCCCACTGCCGATCGACACCATCCGACGGCTCTGCTGCACTGCCGACATCCATCCGATGTTCATGGCCGGCACACACTGTCTGGCACATGGCCGGACCATCCGCAGCGCGAATCGCGAACAGCGTCGCGCACTCCGAGCGATGTACCGGACCTGCGGTATCCCGTCATGCACGGTGCCCTTCGAGCGCTGCGAAATGCACCACGTCACCGCCTGGAAGTCCGATGGCCTGACGGATCTCGACAATCTGCTGCCGGTGTGCAGCCGCCACCATCACCAGATCCACGATGAGCGGTGGCAGTTGACCATGACCGCCGATCGGATGGTGACCTACCGCTCCCCCGATGGCCAGCACGTCACCACCACCGACACCACCGACCGGGCCCGCCCGACGACTCCTCGATCCAAGGCTGGAACCGTGGCCGGATCTGCGGCAGCGTCAAAGACTGGAGCCAAACCGACGGCCTCCAGACCCGGGCGAGCATCGCCCATCCGACAGGCCGCATCGCGCACGCGCCCTCCACCCTGAGCTGGGCCACCCGGCCCAGGCCCAATCTCAACGCGATCCGACCTCACTCTCGCCCGGGTTCCTCTCGGAGCCACATCATCGATCTGCCGAGATCCGATGAACTCTCCAACCCGACGCGAACTCAGGTCCAATGAGCGCTCAGGCCCGCCGCAGCGGCGCGAATGCGAGCGCCAAGTGTTTGGTGCCGAGACCTGAGAAGTTGACCACCGCCTCGGCACGCTCACCCACGCCGGAGATCTCGATGATCACTCCTTCGCCGAACGACGGATGCACCACATCATCGCCCACCCGCAGGCCGAGCAGATGGGCTGCCTCCGGATTCGCCGACGGTGACCGGCCGGCTGCCAGCGCCGCCTCGATCCGACGCTCCCGCTCAGCCTCGGAGATCGCCGAACCCGAAGGGG
>SKFX01000105.1 GCA_007117775.1 Ilumatobacteraceae bacterium | reverse complement strand
CCGCCGATACCGACCCGGTTCACCCCGACCACATAGGCCTGGTTCTCGATGGCGCGGGCCTGCAAGAGCGAAATCCAGTGGGTGCGCCGTCGCTCAGGCCAGTTGGCCGGCACCAGATACACATCGGTCTCGTGGGCGAGTTGCCAGAACTCATCGGCGAAGCGCAGGTCGTAACACACGAACAGCGTCACCGACACCCCGTCGATGTCAACGGTGACGAAGTCGGCTCCGGGTGCGACGACGCGCTCCTCGCCCGAGTACGTGAAGGGATGGATCTTGCGGTAGCGATGGGTGGTGCCGTCGGCACCGGCGAGGATGAAGGTGTTCGATGGCCGGGTCTCCCCGGACCCGGCGGGAATCTCGAGGGCGGTCCCACCGACCCAGAGACCGTGCTCGGCAGCCATCGACTCGAGGAACTGCGCCGACGCGCCGCCCTCGGGTTCGGCGCGCATCTCGGCCTCGCCGTCATCTCGGAACCCGAACCCGGTCGAGAAGGTCTCGGTCAACAGCACCAGGCCGGCACCGGCCGCGGCGGCACCGGCGATCATCGGTGCGAGGCGGTCGTAATTGGCCTGCTGATCCATCCACACGATGTCGTGCTGGATCGCTGCGATTCGCAGCGTGCTCATCGCATCACCGCCAGCGCCGCCAGTCGCTCGACGGCTTCGTCGATGACCTCGGGGCGTTTACAGCAGGCAAAGCGCACCAGATGCGAACCGTGAGCACGGTTGACGTAGAAGACGTCATTGGGCACCGCCACCACCCCGCAGCGCTCGGGCAGAGCTCGACAGAAGGCCATTCCGTCACCATCGGGTGCGATCGGTCGGATGTCGACGGTGCTGAAATACGTCCCGTCGGCCGGATAGACCTCGAAACCCGCTGCGGTGAGACCCTCCGCCAGACGATGATGCTTCTCGGCCATCTCAGCTGCGAGCGCAGAGAAGAACGCATCGCAGAGACCGAGGCCGACGGCGATCGCCGGCTGGAACGGTGACCCGTTGACATAGGTCAGGAACTGCTTGGCGGTGCGGGTTGCAGCGACCATCGGCGCTGGACCCGTCGCCCAGCCGATCTTCCATCCGGTGGTGTTGAAGGTCTTGCCGCCGGACGAGATCGTGAGGGTCCGCTCGGCCATCGAGTCCAAGGTGGAGATGGGGTGGTGACGGGAGCCGGGGAACACGAGGTGTTCATAGACCTCATCGGTCACCACCAACAGGTCCGCGTCGATGGCCACCTCGGCGATCAATGTCAGTTCGTCATGGCTGAATACCTTGCCGGTCGGGTTATGCGGGGTGTTCAACAACAGCATCTTGGTGCGCGGGCCAACCGCGGCGCGTAACTCGTCGGGATCGAACCCGTACCGCCCGTCGGTGGCGAGACCGGGACGCAACAGCACCGGGACCGGGCGCGCACCCGCGAGGGCGATCACTGCCTGATAGCTGTCGTACATCGGCTCGAAGACCACCACCTCATCACCGGACTCGAGCATCCCGAGCAACGCACCAGCGAGTGCCTCGGTCGCCCCAGCGGTGATCAGCACCTCGGTCTCTGGATCGAGATTGAGACCGTAGAAGCGCTGTTGGTGCGCCGCGACGGCCTGGCGTAGTGCCGGGATTCCGAGGCCCGGCGGATACTGGTTCTCACCGGAACGGATGGCTTCGACCGCAGCGTCCAGCACCTCACTGGGCCCATCGGTATCGGGGAATCCCTGGCCGAGATTGATCGCTCCGGTGCGATCCGCCAATGCGCTCATCTCCGCGAAGATGGTGGTGCCGAAACCGGCCAGGCTCGTGTTCAAACATGCTTCGACGGCATCCACGGCGCCATCGTAGGCCGGGGCGCATGCCGTCGGGACCAGATGGTCCGCGCACTCGAGGCCAGATCCTGCTTTACTTCTCCGCAATTAGGATAGATGAGGAGATCAGTAATGCGTGCTGTGACCATTCCTCGAGTGCTCTGTGTATCGGGTGTGCCGACGACACGTCTACGAGTGTGTGCGAGTCTCGCGACCACCGGTTTTGCCGTCCTCGCCGAGGTGCCACCGATCGACGTGATGGACTGCATCGACTCCTATCGGCCCGATCTGTTCCTCGGCGACCTCAGCGATATCGACCAGGACACCCTGCTCGAGATCCGAGAGGCTTTCCCTGCGATACCGCTGATCGCGCTCGGCGATGGCACCGTGGCCGGTCAACGGATTCGATCGCTCTGGCATCTCGGCATCGCAGACCTGCTGTTCGCGCCGTTCAACTACGATGAGCTCTCGAATTCGGTCCGGCTCACGTTGAATCGGGCGTCATCGACCTCGTTCGGTGTTGACGACATCATCATCGATGAGGCCGGCCACCTCATCAGCCGGGCCGGCAAGTTCGTGGACCTCACCGCCACTGAATTCAAACTGTTGGTCAACCTGGTCGTGAACGCCGGCATCGTTCTGTCCAAACATCAGATCCTCAACAATGTGTGGGGCTTCGATGGCTACGACGACAATCTCGTCGAGGTCTACGTGTCGGGGTTGCGGCGCAAACTCGAGGAGTTCGGGCCACGCGTGATCCACACCGTACACGGTGTCGGTTATGTGCTGCGCGGTGAGACCTGGGGCCGGCCCGAACGTCGGGCCATCGCCAGCTGAGGACCGTCAACCGTCGGTCGGCACCGCCCAACGCACCACGGTGCCCCGCGGTGCACGCGCCGCCACATCGAATCGGCCACCGTTGCGCTGGGCGCGCTCAGCGAGGCTGCGGAGACCGGTGCCGCCCTGTGCCGGATGCAGGGTGCGCGCCCCGTTGCCGTCATCGGACACCATCACGTTCAGCCACCCCCGGTCGACGGCGACACGAACCCAGGTATGGCTGCATCCGGCGTGTTTCAACACGTTGTTCAGCAACTCGCGCACCACGATCCCAGCCTCGGTGATCAACTCCGAACCGACGTCGCCGAGCGGGCCGTCGAGTTCGAGCACCGGGCGATGGCCGAGCATCGGCGAGATCTCCTCGACCATGCGTTCCAGACTGCGATGGACATCGTCGAGACCGTTGGGGCGTTGGAGATGGTAGATCGCGCTGCGCAGCTCGGCGATCGACTCATCGATCTCCTCGAGCAACACCACGACCCGGTCGCGCAGATCAGGGCGTTCGACCGCATCGGCCATCCGCAGACCCACCACGAACAGCCTCTGGACAACGCGGTCGTGCAGGTCACGGGCGATGCGATCGCGCTCATCGGCCAGATCGCAGTACACCTTGCGCTCTTCGCGCAGATCGCTCACCGCAAGCCGTTCCTGACTGCGAAGACCGCGGCGTTGACACGCCGGGTCATCCCCAACTTCAGCAGGATCGAGGAGATCGCATTCTTCGCTGTCTTCGGCGCGATCGACAGCTCCGAGGCGATCTCGGTGTTGGTCAACCCATCGGCGACGAGCTCGAGGATCCGACGCTCCTGGTCGGTGAGTGTCTCGAGACGGTGGTCATCAGATCGCGCCGCGCGCTGCATGACTTGGCGTTGGCGCTCCACCGCAGCCGGGTCCAATAGCACCGCCCCATCGGCAACACGCTCGATGGCCTCAAGCAGTTCGCGGCTGCGGGCCTGTTTCATGATGAACCCCGACGCACCGGCTATGACCGCGTCCATCATCGCTTCGTCGTCGGAGAACGAGGTCAACATCACACAGCGGGTGTCGGGCAAGATCGAGCGGATCTCTCGGCACACTTCGATACCGCTGCCATCGGGCAGCTGCACATCGATCAGCGCCAGATCCGGCTTGACCGCTGGCGCCCGGGCGATGGCATCGGCAAATGTCGAGGCCTCACCCGCGTACCTCAGCTTGTCGGAGGTGTCGAGGAGGAAACGGATCCCCTCACGTACCAGTTCGTGGTCGTCGACTACGAAGACGCGCTGTTGATCGACTTCGGTGACCGTGCTGGATTTAGCCATGGCATGCTCCTGTTCATTTCAGATGATCGCTTCGCTGGGGCGGACGATCTGGCGGATGAAGCCGGCCGGATGGCCGCTCCACAACTGGCCCGGAGGGACGCTGGTGGTGACCACCGATCCCAGGGTGACCACCGAGGAGTCTCCGACCGACATCTGTTGGCGTACTGTGCACCCGGCGCCGAGGTAGACATCATCTCCGACTTCCACTCCGCTGGAGACGCGTGCTCCGACACCGATGACCGACCGGTCGCCGACACGGGTGCCCGCACTGAGCACCGCCCCGGGCATGACCACCACATGGCGGCCGAGTTCGACATCGGCGGTCAGCACCGCTCCAGCGCCGATGACGCTGCCCACACCGATCGAACTCGAATGTGCCACCACCGCCGTCGGATGAACCAGGGTTGCGAACCAATCATCATCGACGCTCAACGTCTCGATGGTGGGCCGACGATGACCGTTGCGTGACGGCGCTCCGACGCATACCACCGCTGAGACACCACGGTGATGGTCAAGCCAGCTCAATGCGCCGATGACACGACGGCCGTCGATGACGTGGCCGTGGAGCCGTTGGTCATCGTCCAGGAAACCGAGAAGATTCCAACCCGGGGTGATCGTGTTGATCCCATGCACCAGTTCAGCGGTCTCACGGGCGAACGCGCCGGCCCCGACGATCACGAGTGGTCGCATCGCGATCCCCTCATCGGACCGGTGGCTGCCGGGACGCGGGGTCCGTCACCGGACTCGACGGTCCACTCTTGAGGGGGAACGTCCCGGCAGCTCACCAATCCCCGTCGATCGGACCCCGGACGGACTCTGATCGACGGCTGCATGACATGCATGGAGTCAGTAAAGAACCACGCACTGATTCACCACTGACACCGCCCTGAGCGTTCTCTGAACGAGAAAATTGCTCTGATCGATGTTCTGTGCTGGACGTTTACAATGCAGCCAAATGGCCCCTCAGGCACCGAAACGCTGTGGCCCACGCTGCAGTCGTCCCGGGCGTTCGCCGGTCAACTCGCCATCGAGCACGCTGATGCGGCCACGCTTGATGGTGGCCCGGTATCCATTTGCGGTCTGCATCAGCCGGGTGCCACCGGCGGGAAGATCTGCCACCAACTCCGGTGGGTGCAGGCCGAGCGCATCGAGATCGATGACGTTCAGATCCGCCAGGTACCCGGGTGCGATGACACCGCGGTCATGCCATCCGATATGAGCTGCGGTGCGCTGAGTTTGGCCGTGCACGACATCTTCGAGTCGCAGCAACTCACCACGGGTCCGGTCACGGGTCCAGTGCACCACGGCGGTGGTCGGGAACGATCCGTCGCTGATGGTGTTGCAGTGCGCACCGGCATCGGACAGCCCGAACATCGCGTGCGGTGACGTGATCATCTCATGCAGGTCGTCGAGGTTGCCGCGGGCGTAGTTCATCAACGGGATGTACAACAGCGTGCGGCCGTCGCCGGAGAACAGCAGATCATAGAGCAACTCGACCGGCTCGATGCCGGCGGCCGCAGCACGACCGGCGACGGAGTCAGACGCCGACGGTTCGTAGTTCGGCGGGTCCTCGAGCGGATACATGCGGTCGAACCCACCCTGCAGGATCGCGACGAATCCGGTCAGGTCAGCGCTGCGATGTTCGTCGATGAGGCGACGGCGCAGCTCCGGGTCGCGCAGACGCGCCAGACGCTCATCACGGTCGAGGCCGTGCAGGGTGCGATACGACGGACAGAACGCGAACGGATGCAGTGATGCGTCGAGGCCGACCAACACCCCGATCGGACGGACGGCCACCTGCGCCTTCACATCGGCCCCGGCGAGATTCCAGCGCTCGATGGCGCTGAGCAGTTCACGGAAGCGGTCCGGGGTGTCATCGTTCTGCTGCACGGTGAAACTCAATGGTCTGCCGACCTCCAAGGCGATGCGTTCCAGCAGTTCGGTCTCGGTCGCCAGCAGTTCGGCATCGGTGGTCTGATAGGCGTCGGAGATCAACTGCACCACTCCGGTGCCAGCGCGTCGCAATGCGGTTGCGATCCCGAGCACCTCATCGGCGCTGGCGCGCAGGGTGCCGATCTGCTCACCGCGCGAGGTCCGGTGCACGAACGTTCGCGATGTCGTGAAGCCCAGCGCACCGGCACGGATCGCCTCCTCGCACAGCTTCGACATGGTCTCGATCTCATCGGCGCTGGCCACCGAACCGACATCGGCGCCGCGTTCGCCCATCACATAGGTGCGCAGCGCCGCGTGGGGCAACTGCGTGCCGATGTCGAGCGTCCAGGAGAGACGATCGAGCACATCCAGATACTCGGGGAAGGTCTCCCATCCCCAGGTCATCCCCTCGGCCAACGCGGTGCCCGGGATGTCCTCGACCCCCTCAAGCAATTCGATCAGCCAGTGATGCCGATCCGGTGCCACCGGCGCAAACCCGACTCCGCAGTTGCCGAGCACCACCGAGGTCACACCGTTCACCGACGACGGCGCGAGATCCGGATCCCAGGTGGCCTGGCCGTCGTAGTGGGTGTGCAGGTCGACCCAGCCGGGGGTCACCACGAGGCCATCGGCATCGATCTCGTGGCGGCCGGCACCGATGTCGTCGCCGACGGCGACGATGCGATCGGCGTCGATGGCCACATCGGCACGACGGCGCTCAGCACCGGTACCGTCGACCACCACACCGCCGCGGATCACAAGATCATGCACTTGTCGTCCTCCCATCAACGCCACATGCCACCATGCATCCATGCGTCTGGACGTCACGGTAGTCGACGTCGCTGGTTCTGGCGACGGCGAAGTCATCATTGCCTCCGACGACGCCGGCGAGGCCGGCCCGGCCGCCAGCGCACCCAAGGTGCTGATCCTCATCGAGGCGGCCCGGCGCATCGTGGAGGGCTCGCTCGGCCCGGACACCGTGCTCGACCGACGCGCCGTTGCGCCCGTCGCCGATTCCGGACTCTGGCAGCACCTCGGTCTCGGATTGCTCAGCGTGATCGATGCCTGCGCGCTGATCGGATCGGTGAGCGACAATCTGGCCACCAATGTGCTCGTGCACCACCTCGGCCTCGATGAGATCAACTCGACCGCCGATGAGATCGGCTTGGCCTCAACGCGCTGGGTCGATCAGGTGCGCGACGACCGGATACCCGGTGAGCACCCCGAGTCCTGCTCGATGGCGAGCGTTGCCGAACTGGCCCACCTCATGGCGATGTTGCACCGTGGCGAGGTGTTCGACGCTGCGGTGTCGCAGATGGTGCTCGGCTGGCTCGACACCGGGGTGGACCTGTCCCTCGGGGCCGAGGCCGTCGGCGTCGATCCCCTCGCACACACCCCGGCCGATCTGGATCGCGCCGGCCATCGACTCCGCCGATTGGCGGTCAAGACCGGAGCCGACCACGGTCTCCTCGTCGAGATGGGTCTCACCGTCGACCGCCACCACGATGAAGCGATCGCATGGGCCACCCGGGTGATCTTCGACCCCGCCGAACCCGACGGGCGTCGCTCGGCGATCGAGGCGATGCGCGCCGTCGTGCGGGAGGCGATGCTGGAGCGGTGAAACGCGAGACCGATATCCAGCCAGCGCGCCCGAAGGGATTCGAACCCCTAACCTTCTGATCCGTAGTCAGATGCTCTATCCGTTGAGCTACGGGCGCTGGTCGATCGAAACCGACTCGCAGAAGTCTACGTCTCACAGTCCCCGATGCGCACCCCGTCGGGCTGCGGCTGTTCAGTATGCGGTCTGGCTCCACGGGCCCCAGCCGCCCGAGCGCTGATACAGCACCCAGGCCATCTGGACATTGGTCCGCGCGTCGAGCAGATGTGCCGGTTCGGTGACGCCATGATTGCGCAGCCAGCTGCGATGGGCAGTCCAGTGGATCTGGAACACCCCGTAGCAGCAGTGGCCGTTGTAGGCGCCAGGCCGATAGCTCGATTCACGCTGAGCGACCCGCAGCGCCATCTCGTGCTGGTCTTCGGGGAAGATCTCTCGAATGATCGCCTGCACCTGCTCGCGCGACTCATTGGAGCCGGTCGGTCGCGGTGACGTGGTGGGGGGCGAAGTGGTCGCAGGTGCAGTCGTCGGCGCTGGGCTGGCCGGACGCGGCGCTGCGGTGGTCGTCGGCGCTGCAGTGGTCGTCGGTGGCGGTGATGGCATCGAGGCCCCTGCCGGCAGACACACCCTGTCGCCGGGCAGCAGCACCGAATCGGTGGTCGCCGAATTCGCAGCCAAGACGTCGCCGAGCGGGATGCCTGCGCCGTCGGCGATACGGATCCAGTAGTCACCGGCACGGACCTCGTAACGCAGCGCACAGGCATCGGCGGTTGACCTCGACGATGGCTCGGACTGTGG
>SKFX01000233.1 GCA_007117775.1 Ilumatobacteraceae bacterium | reverse complement strand
TACAGATGCCGCGACTCGCGCAGCACATCGGAGACCAGCTTCTCCATGATCGGTGAACCGATCTGCACCCGCGCGCCGGCCACCTCACCGGTGCTGGCGTCCATGGTCGCGCTCGAGAACGTCGCCCCGCCGAGGCCGTCGCGTCCGGTGCGACCACCGAGCAACACGACATGGTCACCCGCCGCCGGGGTCATCGGCAGTTCCACCTCATCGGGTGCGACACCGATACAGCCGGCATAGACGAGCGGGGTCAGGGTGTAGCCAGGGTCATAGAGCACAGCGCCGGCCACGGTCGGCAGACCGATCTTGTTGCCGTAGTCGGCGACCCCGGCCACCACACCCTCGCGGATCCGGCGCGGATGCAGTGCACCGGCGGGCACCTCGTCGATGGGCAGATCCGGTGGACCGAAGCACAAGATGTCGGTCACCGCGATCGGTTCATGGCCGATGCCGAGCACATCGCGGATCACCCCACCGACACCGGTGTTGGCACCTCCGAAGGGCTCGATGGCCGATGGATGGTTATGGGTCTCAGCCTTGAGCGCGATCGTGGTCCCCGGCGCGAAGGCGACGATGCCGGCATTGCCGACGAACGCCGAACGCACCCAGGGCGCAGCGATGTCATCGGTGGCATCGCGCAATTGGCGCAGCAGTGGAACGATCTCGTTGCCGTCCTCGTCGATCAGGCGGGCCCGGAAGGTCTTATGGGCGCAGTGTTCACTCCAGGTCTGCGCGAAGGTCTCGAGTTCGGCATCGGTCGGATCACGGCCGATCGACTCGAAGTGTGAGGCGATGGCGGCCATCTCGGCCGGATCGAGATGCAGGGCGCGCTCGGCGTTGAGCGCGGCGAGCGCCGCCTCGTCGAGACCGCGGATCGCGATCGTCTCGATGATCGACTCGCCCGGTTCACTGGGTGCGAACGGCGGTTCGATGACCCCACTGGACCACCGCTCGATGACCTCATTGGCGATGACGCGTTGGGCCAGACGGCCGATCTCGGATGCATCGAGATCACCGTCGAATTCGATGCGTCGACCACCAGCGGCGCGCCGGGCCGGGATCTCGAGCAACCCGCAGGCCACCAGCACCGCATCGGCGACGTCGTCGGCGACACCGGGATGGAGCACCACCTCGATGGCCGACGAGTCGTCATCGGTGGGCGGCAGATCCCAGGTGCCGTGCTGCAACAGCGGGTCCACCAGCACCGCCGCGATCGCGTCGAGGTGCTCGGCGAGCAAGGGGCCGTCGATGAAGACCACATCGCGATACGTCACGGCGCGCACCGACGAGATGCCGAGAGCATGGGCTGCATCGAGCACACCCGCGGCACGGGGATCATCACCGATCGCGGTGATCGTCAGACGGTGGACGGAGGCCGGCGATGCGGGTGTGTCGGTGCCCGGCTGCGATGCGGCATCTGCTCGGCTTGCCGGGGTGGCGGACACATCTGCGGTCACTCCCCACACCTTAGGAAATTGCGGCGCTCCACCATGGGGTGCCGGACGAAAAATTCACCGGATCACCCGATCCGGGCTCGATCGTGTGTGCTCAATCGTCGAGGAACAATTCGACGATCTGCACCGCGTTGAGCGCTGCACCCTTGCGCAGGTTGTCTCCGCTGACGAACAGTGCCAGACCACGGCCGTCGGCAACACCGGGGTCCTGGCGGATACGGCCGACGAAACTCGGGTCCGCACCGGCGGCCTCGAGCGGTGTCGGGATCTCGCTCAGCACCACACCGGGGGCATCGGTGAGCAGTGTGGTGGCCCGCTCAACGCTGATCGGCTGTGAGAACTCAGCATTCATCGACAGTGAGTGACCGGTGTAGACCGGGACGCGCACACAGGTCCCCGATACTGCGAGATCCGGGATCTCGAGGATCTTGCGGGTCTCATTGCGCAGTTTCTGCTCCTCGTCGGTCTCACAGCTGCCATCGTCGACGATGCTGCCAGCGAGCGGCAGCACGTTATAGGCGATCGGCCGGGCGAACTTGGCCGGGGTCGGAAAGGTGACCGCCGATCCGTCATGGGTGAGACCGGCCGGGTCGACGGCGGCGGCGCGCGGCGCGTCGAGCATCGTCGAGAGTTCATCGACACCGGCCAGACCGGCGCCGGACACCGCCTGATAGGTGCTGGCGATCAGGCGGATCAGGCCGGCCTCGTCGTGGAGCACCTTGAGCACCGGCATGGCGGCCATGGTGGTGCAGTTCGGATTCGCGATGATATTGCGACGGGCGTCGCCGATCCGCTGCGGGTTGACCTCGGCCACGATGAGGGGCACCTCGGGGTCCATGCGGAATGCCGAGGAGTTGTCGACCACCATGACCCCGGCGGCGGCGAACACCGGTGCGAGGGCGCGCGACGAGGTGGCACCGGCGGAGAAGATCGCGAGATCCAGTCCACTCGGATCGGCCGTCGCGGCGTCCTCGACGACGATGTCGTGGGTCGCACCCGACGCGTCGGTCCACGCCAGCACCGATCCGGCCGAGCGCGCCGAGGCGAAGAACCGCAGTTCGGAGATCGGCAGGTGGCGCTCGGCGATCAGGCGCCGCACCACGGCACCGACCTGGCCGGTGGCGCCGACCACGCCGAGGCGGATCCCAGAGGACAGATCGCTTCGCATCACCGAAACGCTACCGGTGCGCGAGCGGCGCGCTCACTGTGCTGATCGTGCCGAGGTTGCGATGTCGTCACTCGCCGACGTCGGCGACCAACCACCAATGGTTGGTGTTGATGCTGACCGAGGACCGCACCGGTACCGGCGCCACCATCGCGGCCACCTTCGCCTCACGATCGGGATGCACCCACACCGCGACATCGCTGAGTCGACGGCCGTGTCGCTGGAGGATCTCGACCGGTGGCACACGGTTGGCCTGCCAGGCGAGACGGGTCACCGATCGGCGCGTCGACAGCCAGTTGCCGATCACCGGCAGCCGGAACAGGGCCCGGATCCCAGCACCGAGGGGCATGGCGACGATGTCCATCGTCGAGCGCAGCCGCAGATTCAGTGCCACTCGACCGCCGGGTCGGGTGATGCGGATGGCCTCGGCGATGAGGCGACGGGCATCATCGGCGTCACAGTGTTGGAGCGTGATATAGGAGAACGTCACATCGCTCGAGTCATCGGCCACATCCAGGGTGTGGCCATCGACCACCTGCACCGTGCGCAGATGATCGGCACGGCCGTATCCGGCCACGACCTCATGGCAGCGCTCCAGGAACCCGGCATCGAGATCGCAGGCCACGACCATCGCGAATTCGCGTGTCAGCGCACAGGTCATCCGACCGATCCCACTGCCGATCTCGGTCAGGGTCGATGATGCCGGGCCGGTCTGGCGCAGGCCGAACAGTTCGAGATAGACCGGCACCTCATGATCGCCCGAGGCCACGAACTCGGCCAGGGTGAGCGATTTGCCGGTCGCATTGTTGAACACCCAACCGGTCTCGCGGACCACATCGTCTCCGCTCGCGAACCGCTCGGAGATGCGCCCGGCGGCCTTCCACGGGATCAACTGCGAGCGCTGCGGCATGGGGTCATTGTGTCAGGTGGTCGGGCCAGAACCGAGAATGGACCGAGATCCCACGGATATGGGACGGCCCCAGCAACAGATATCGGTTCCGATCACTGGCGCTCGGGCAGTGGGGCCGAATATGACTGGCCGCTGTCGAGATCGAAGGCGCTGTGCAAGATGCGCGCGGCGCGCTCGAGATCAGCCCCGGCGATGACGACCGAGATCCGGATCGTGGAGGTCGAGATCATCTCGATATTGACACCCTCATCGGCCAGGACCCGGAACATCTTGGCGGCGATCCCCGGCGACGTCTTCATCCCGGCACCGACGAGCGACAACTTCGCGATCTCGCGGTCATGGCTGACACCGCTGGCACCGATCGAGCCCGCAACGGTCTCGACGATGCCCTCGGCGACGCCGAGATCAGCCAGTGGCACGGTGAAGGAGATATCGGTGATCCCCTCCGTCGACGTGTTCTGCACGATCATGTCGACGTTGACATTGGCATCGGCCAATGGTTCGAACAGCGCTGCGGAGATACCGGGGCGGTCGGGGACACCGAGCACGGTCACTTTGGCATCATTCAGATCGGTGACCACACCGGAGATGATCGGATCTTCCATGGAGGGTTCCTCCTCGTCGTTGAACAGCACCCAAGTGCCCGGCTCCCAGGTGAAGCTGGAACGCACGTGCAATGGCACCCCGTGATTGCGGGCGAACTCGACCGAGCGCAGGGCCAGCACCTTGGAACCGGCACCGGCCATCTCGAGCATCTCATCGAAACTGACCCGCGCCAGTTTGCGGGCCTCGGGCACGATGCGCGGGTCCGCGGTGAACACGCCGGTGACATCGGTGTAGATCTCACAGGCATCGGCGCCGAGCGCAGCCGCCAGCGCCACCGCAGTGGTATCGGATCCGCCGCGACCCAGTGTGGTGATCTCCTTGTCGACCGACACACCCTGGAACCCGGCCACCACACAGACCCGGCCCGCAGCGAGGGCCTCGCGCAGGCGATCCCCTTTGACTTCGATGATCTTGGCCTTGCCATGTGCGGTGTCGGTGATGATGCCGACCTGAGACCCGGTGAAGCTCATGGCGTCGATCCCGCGGTCCGCGAGTGCCATGCACAACAGCGACATGGTGACGCGCTCGCCGGTGGTCAACAGCATGTCGAGTTCGCGTCCGGGGTGCGTCGAGGACACATCGTTGGCCAACTTGATCAGATTGTCGGTGGACTTGCCCATGGCCGAGACGACCACTGCGACCTCGTCACCACGGCCCGCCGTATACGCGACATGGTCCGCGACGGCGCGGATCCGCTCGGGATCAGCGACCGAGGTGCCGCCGTACTTCTGAACGATCAGTGCCACGAAGATGAGAGCCTACGGCGCGATGCGCGCCCCGCGACGCAGACGATTCAGTCGGTGGCGGCGGGCAGCGCCAATGACACCACTTCGAACTCGAGCAGTGATGCACCGGTCGCGACCGGATGGTCGGGTTTGGCGGCGCCGCGGCCACCATCGTCATGGGTGTTCGCATGCTGGTGCTGGAACTGCTGGGAGTCGCGCCAGTTCTGATAGGCCTCCTCGCTCTCCCAACGGGTGACGACGAAATAGCGGTCATCGCCGGCCAGCGGACGCAACAGCATGAACTCCTCGAACCCGGGCATCTGCTCCACCCCGCCGACGCGGGCCGCGAAACGGGCTTCGAGTTCGGGCCCCTTGCCGTCGGGGACCTCGATTGCATTGATCTTGACGACGCTCATATCTCCATGATGCCCGATCGACGGACGAATGCCTCCGCGGCCACCACGGCCACACCTGTCGTCACCGCTGCGTTCGTCGCAGTTCAGGCGAGACGACCGGCGAGCACCCCGGGGAGATCCGCGACCGAGTCGACGATATGGGTGTGGGGAGCGGTGGCGAACTCGGCCACCCCATGCGCGCCGCTCAGCACCCCGGCGATGATCGACGCCCCGGCGCGATGGCCGCTCCACAGATCGCTCGCGGTGTCGCCGACCACGGCGACCTCGCGGACATCGTCGATGCCGAGGCGGATCACCGCGGCGAGCACCATGTCGGGATACGGCCGGCCACGACCTGCATCGGCGGGCGACAGCACCAGATCGGGGACCTGTTCCCAGCCGAGCACCGACAAGATGGCATCGCGTGTTGCCGGAGCGAACCCGGTGGTGAGGCAGACCGCGATGTCATGGTCACGGCACCATGCGAAGCAGTCGGCGGCACCGGGCATGGCGCGCACCCGGCCCTCGGCGACGATCTGGTCATAGGCCGCTTCGAAGGCGCCATTGGCCCGCTGGGCGCGTTCCTCATCATCGCTGAGCATCGCCCGGAAGACGACGATCTTGGATTGCCCCATGGTCTGTTCGGCATAGTCCATCGCCGCGGTGCGCTCGGCACCGCTCAAAGAGACCGCATCGGCGGCCACCGAGAAGGCGTCCATGACGGCGGTGCCGTCATCGACGGTGGTACCGGCCATATCGAAACACACCATCGAGATCGCTGCGGTGTCACCCGATGCGCCGGTCCGGTTCACTTCGGTCATCACAGCTCCTATGCAGTCCGGCCCGGTCGTTTCATGTCCCGAGTCGCTCCCAGGTCTGCTCGGCGATCGCCGGCGCGAGCGTCATCCCACGACCACCGGGGCCGGTGACGGCGACGACGCCGGGTTCGATCTCACCGTGGTGATAGACGGCACCGGCGGATGCTGTGGGGGCGAGCTGGGAATAGACGCCGGCCCAGCGACGCTGGATCGGCGGGAGCGACCGGCCGAGGATCGCCTCGGCCCGCTCGATGAGGTGGCCGTAGGGGGCCTCATCGACATCGAAGGCGAACGGCTGGGTGGTCGGATCGTCGTCATAGGTGTGGGTATCGCCGATGGTCAACGAACCGTCGAGGCGCTGAACCATCAACAATTGCATCCGGTTGGCGACCGCCACCGGCGGCTGGGGGGCGAGGCCGGACAGATCGAGGTGTTCATAGGCCGGGTAGTAGCGCATCGAGTCGGCATCGGCGATCGAGGTGGTCAGCGACAACTCCGCCGGTGCGGTCTGCATCATCTGCAACCGACAGCGCCGAAGCGGCGCAGCGCTGAGATGCTCAGCATCGAGGCCGTCATGCTCTGCGCCGGTGCACACGATCACCGCATCGCCACCATGGCGCTCACCGCAGTGGTCGATGACCTCGGTGCCGCGGCGTTCACGAACCCGACGACCGGCGATGAAGCGGTACCGGCCATTCACGGCCATCTCGGTGCGCATCGCCGCCAGCGCGACACGCGACTCCACGATCGCATCGCTGTGACACCACAGCGCGCCCGCCACCACCCCGCCGACGGCCGGGTTCACAGCCCGCGCCCCCGCGCCATCCAGCCATTCGGTCCGGCGCTGGCGGGCACCGTCACCAGCGGCATAGGCCTGCATCGCAGCCGCCTCGGCGCCATCGAGCGCCACGGTGAGTGAGCCATGGGGTCGAAAGCCGAGTCCGCTGACACGCACCCCGATCTGCTCCCACAGTTCGCGGGCCCGCAACGCCAGGTCGAGTTCGGCACCGTCGCGTCGACCGCTGACCCAGACCAGACCGAAGTTACGCACCGAGGCCGAGCGGGCCTCAGCATCGCATTCGATCTGGACCACCTCGTCACCGCGCTGCAGCGCCCACCAGGCGTGCATGGTCCCGAGCACCCCACCTCCGATGATGACGACCTTCACAGGATCATCTTGTCGGATTCGAGGACCCCCATGAGGTGACCAGACGAGGAATTCACGGCTCGTTCACCACCGGATGCCTCGACGCGCCAGGCCTGGATCAAAAAGGAAAGGAGGTGGGCAGAAGGTGGATATATGAAATGTAGATCCGATCCGACCCTGCGATCACCCAGCCGACTACCCTCGACGGTATGGGGAAGACGGGGAACCGAGAGATCATGTTGGAGGCGGCGATCAAGTTGCTCGAGCGCGGTGGCGAGGCCGCAGTGCGCGTCGATCCGGTCGTCGATGCCGCCTCGGTCACCAAACCGTCGCTCTACCACTACTTCGGTGATCGTGACGGCCTCATCGTCGCTGCCCAGGCCGAGCGCTACCGGCGCTCACTGCTGTACGGGATGGACGACCAACGAGAAGCCACCGAGCGGTGTCAGAGCCGCGAGGAATTCATGACCATCGTCCGCGGTTGGATGGAGGCGATCACCGGACCCGACGGTGAGGAACGCCGACGGGTCCGCGTCGAGGTCCTCGGCTCAGCGGCATCGCGGCCGCAACTGCGGTTCCAGACCAGCGCGATGGACACCATCGCCGCAGCGCAACTCGGCGATCTGCTGCGGGTCGCGCAGACACGAGGCTGGGTGCAGACCGAGTTCGATCTCGACGTCGCCGCCACCTGGTGGTACGGCATGATGAACGGCCGCTACCTCGTCGAGGAGACCCAGACGCCGCTGGTGCGTCGTGAATGGGATGCCATCGCCGTCGAGGCGACCCTGCACCTGCTGTTCAGCACACCGCCGGCCTGAGCGATCACGAACCGCACGGCATCGCTGAGAGAGTTCTCAGTTGGACCGACCTCAGTGCTCCGATGTCTCCTGAGTTGCGAGACATCGTCGAACGCCGTCACCGGCGAATACCGTCGAACCTTCGACGGGCCATCAGGCGCCACCGATGCCTCGAGTTGGGATGCGAGGATTTGCACCTCCGGCCTCCACGTCGCGGACGTGCAGGTGTTGTCGCTTTGGGTCGTACCGGAGCCTGCTGAGCGAGTGTTTACAACGTTTTCGTTGCTGGACAACGGATTGCAGCGCTCGCCGATCGTGGCAGATCGTGGCAGATCGTGGC
>SKFX01000157.1 GCA_007117775.1 Ilumatobacteraceae bacterium | reverse complement strand
TCGGTGATGAGGTCAAGCGTCGGATCATGCTCGGCACCTATGCGCTCTCGGCGGGCTATTACGACGCCTACTACGGCAAAGCGCTCAAGATCCGCCGCTTGATCAGCGAGGACTTCGACCGTGCCTATGAGCGCGCCGATGTGCTGTTGACGCCGACATCGCCGACCGTTGCGTTCTCGATCGGCGACAAGACGGCGGATCCGCTCGCGATGTATCTCTGCGATACCTACACGATCCCGACCAATCTCGCCGGCCATCCGGCGATGAGTGTTCCCTTCGGGACCGGTGAGTCCGGCCTGCCCGTCGGGGTGCAGGTCCTCGCACCGACGCTCGGTGAGATGACGATGTTCGCCGTGGCCGCCGAGCTGGAACGTCGAGCGCCGACCGGCGACGCGCCTGGAGGTGGGGCATGAGCGCTCCCGAGTTGGATCTCGGTGGATGGGAGATGGTCGTCGGCTTGGAGGTGCATGTGGAGCTGGCCACGGCCACCAAGCTGTTCTCTGCCAGTCCCAACCGATTCGGCGATGATCCGAACACCAATATCGACCCGGTCACCCTCGGCCTGCCCGGTGCACTGCCGGTGCTGAACCGCCATGCCGTCGAGTTGGCGATGCGCATCGGCCTGGCACTGAACTGCACGGTGCAGGACTGCACCTTCCACCGCAAGAACTACTTCTATCCCGATATGCCCAAGGCGTATCAGATCAGCCAGTACGACCGACCGCTGAACATCGACGGTCATCTCGACCTGCCCGACGGGACCCGGATCGGCATCGAACGCGCCCATCTCGAGGAGGACACCGGCAAGTCCACCCACACCGGCGGTGTCGGTGGTCGCATCCATGGCAGCGATGCTTCGTTGATCGACTTCAACCGTGCCGGTGTGCCCCTCGTCGAGATCGTCGGCCGGCCCGATATCTCGACGCCCGAACAGGCCCGCCAGTACGTCACCGAGCTGCGCGCCATCCTCGTCGCGATCGGCGCCTCGGACGCCAAGATGGAAGAGGGTTCGATGCGCGTCGACGCGAATGTCAGCGTGCAGCGGCCCGGCGAGGACCTCGGGACGCGCTGTGAGATCAAGAACCTCAATTCGGTGCGATCGCTCGGCCGCGCCGTCGAATACGAGGCGCGTCGCCAGATCGCGTTGATCGAGGCCGGTGACTCCGTGCGTCAGGAGACCCGCCACTGGGATGAGAACGACGGTCGCACCCACACCCTGCGTTCCAAAGAGGACGCCGATGACTATCGCTACTTCCTCGAACCCGATCTGGTGCCGCTCGTGCCCGATCCGGTCTGGGTCGATCAGGTGCGCGCCGCGCTGCCAGCGCTGCCCGCCGAGCGGCGTCGCCGGATCGCAGAGATGACCTCGACACCGGTGGATTCCGAACCGGTGATGGTGGTGGTCGATCGTGGTCAAGACGCATATCTCGCCGAGGTGGCCGCGGCGGGAGCCGATGCGGGCCGGGTGCTCATCCACATCAAGGAGGCCTTCGCCGAACAGGGTCCCGATCCGAGCGTCGCTCCCGGTGCACTGGCAGCGCTGATCGGCATGGAGACTCGCGGTGAACTGACCGCCACCCAGGCCAAACAGGTGCTCGCAGAGATGGTCGCGAGCGGTGGAGATCCAGCCGAGATTGCGGCTGCCCGCGGCTTTGAGGCGATGGATGCCGGCGAGCTCGAGGCCTTCGTCGACGATGCGATCGCCGCCCAGCCAGAGGTATGGGCGAAATATTGTGCCGGTGAGGACAAAGCCGCCGGGGCGCTCGTCGGCGCAGTGATGAAGGCCTCCAAAGGCCAGGCCGACGGTAAGGCGGTCACCGCGCTGTTGCAATCGCGGCGCGGCTGAATGGTGCGCCGCCGGCGCTGGGGCGCACCGCATCGGTCTGCGTTACCCTGACGCCATGGACTCCGAGGCTCAGCGACCGGCTGACG
The DNA here is from genome assembly GCA_007117775.1 of Ilumatobacteraceae bacterium. Lineage (GTDB taxonomy): Bacteria > Actinomycetota > Acidimicrobiia > Acidimicrobiales > Ilumatobacteraceae > CSBr16-110. The sequence continues at coordinate 6,557 of SKFX01000157.1, read as the reverse complement.
ACACTGGTGATACTCCCGTCGACATCAAACCGCGTTCGCGCGATGTCACCGATGGGATCCAGCGGGCGGCATCGCGTGCCATGCTGCGTGCCGTCGGCTTGACCGATGATGACTGGGACAAGCCCCAGATCGGCATCGCGTCGTCATGGAACGAGATCACACCCTGCAATCTGTCGATCCAGCGACTCGCTGCGGCCGCCAAACAGGGGGTCCGCGCCGCTGGTGGTGTGGCGCTCGAATTCGGCACGATCACCGTCTCGGACGGGATTTCGATGGGCCATGAGGGCATGCGTGCCTCGCTGGTGAGCCGTGAGGTGATCGCAGACTCCGTGGAGACCGTCATGCACGGCGAACGCCTCGACGGTCTCGTGGCCACCGGAGGCTGTGATAAGTCCATGCCCGGCATGATGATGGCGATTGCTCGCCTGGACCTGCCGGCGGTCTTCGTCTACAACGGCTCCACCCTGCCCGGCTATCTGAATGGCGAGGCCCTCGATATCACGAGTGTGTTCGAGGCGATCGGAGCGTGCGCGGTCGGGGCGATCAGCGCGGAGGAACTGACCGCCATCGAGCGCAACGCGTGTCCCGGTGAGGGGGCGTGCGGTGGGATGTTCACCGCCAACACCATGAGTTCGATCGGCGAGGCGCTCGGTCTGTCGCTACCGGGTTCCGCGTCGCCGCCGGCGGTGGATCGTCGCCGCGAAGACGATGCGCGCGCTGCGGGGGCGGCGGTGGTGAACATGCTGCGTCTCGGGATCCGACCCCACGACATCTTGACCAAACCGGCCTTCGAGAACGCGATCGCATTGACCAACGCCCTCGGTGGTTCCACCAATGCGGTTCTGCACCTGTTGGCGATCGCCAATGAAGCTGGTGTGGATCTCGATCTTGACGACTTCAACCGGATCGCAGCCCGGGTGCCCCATATCGCGGATATGAAGCCCGGTGGGAAATTCCACATGACCGATCTCGATCGCGTCGGCGGGGTGCCGGTGGTGCTCGCACACCTTCTCGCCGAGGGACTCATCCATGGCGACACCCTCACCGTGACCGGCAAGACGATGGCTGAGAACCTCGCCGAGATCGAGCCTCCCGGGCCCGATGGGACCGTGGTCATGCCGCTCGATCGTCCGATCAACGTCGAGGGTGGGATCAACGTGCTCACGGGCACCCTGGCGCCGAACGGTTCGGTGGTCAAGGTCGCAGGGCTCTCCCATGAACAGCGCACCTTCGAGGGCCCGGCACGGGTCTTCGACGGTGAGGACGATGCCATGGCCGAGGTGCTCGCCGGCCGGATCGAGCCCGGCACGGTGATCGTCATCCGCTATGAGGGACCCAAGGGTGGCCCGGGCATGCGCGAGATGCTGGCGATCACCGGTGCGCTGAAGGGCGCCGGGCGCGGTGCGGATTGCGCGCTGATCACCGACGGCCGGTTCTCCGGGGGCACCTGGGGGTTCTGCATCGGCCATGTGGCGCCCGAGGCGGTCGACGGCGGCCCGATCGCATTCGTGCACGATGGCGATCTGATCCGCATCGATGTGCCGACACACACCCTCGACCTGCTCGTCGATGAGGCCGAATTGGCTCGTCGCCGCGACGGGTGGCAGCCGAACCCGCCGCGCTACACCTCGGGGGTGCTCGGCAAGTTCGCCCGCTTGGCCCAGGGTGCCGATCGCGGTGCCATCACCAACCTGCTCTGAGTCGGCGCCGCTGCGACACCGGGTTCATCCACCCATCACCGTGCGTTCCGGGTCCGCCCGTTTCGGGGGGGGGGGTATCCGGTGCCGCAGTGGCGATGGTGTGTGAGATCAGGAACGCTGAGACCGATGCCAGTGGCGGCCGCGGTGCCTGAGCGTCACGGGGCGCATCTGTCTCGCGTTCGGCGCCGGCCGATGGCGCGGAGCGGATCACGTAGCCGACGCCGCGAACCGTCTCGATATGGGAGTAGGTGACATCGATGGCCCGACGGATGGCACAGATATGGGCTTCGATCAGGTTCTCACTATGTCCGCTGTAGCCGAACATGAGATCGAGCAGTTGCACTTTTGACAGCACCTGGTCGATATGTCTCATCAGGATGCGGAGCAGTTCGAACGGCGTGGCCGGCAGCTCCACGATCTGGCCGGCCACGCTCACCAGATGGGCATCGGCGTCGAGTTCCAGATCGCCGGCGCGCAGCGGACCGTCGGCCGTGGCCGCGTCGGCATCGAGTGCTGCCAATGTGCCGGCCAGCGCGGCGAAGGTCCCGAGGCGGTCCTCAGGGGTGCCCTCGAAGCTGCAGATCCGCTGGTACACCACCGTTCGGGGCTCATCGGGTTCGACGGGCATCGCATCGAGGTCATCGCTGCGGAGGTGCTCCGGGTCTCGCAGCTCGACGATGAATCGGGGATTGCACTCGCGGGTGACGTCGACCGCGTTCGTGCCCGGGCCGGCGTTGATGACCGAGAAGCCACGCCGGTACAGCATCAGACCGGTGCGTGAGACCTTGGCCCAATCGTCGCCCATCACGATGACATCGGTGTTCATGATGATTTCCTTCCGCGTCAACCGCCCAACCACCAACGGGTCCACCCTAATTTGCGAGCGGCCATGGAGGAGGTAAATTCACTTCTGGGATGGCCGGTGCTCATTCGATGAAACCGCGACGTTCGCATCATCGGACCCGGTACCGCGGAATCAGTCGTGCGGAATCAGTCGTGATGGGGCCACCGCGTTGTCAGTGGTCAACCCGCTGGCATCAGTCCGCGGATCCGCGGCGGCACCCCCACCAGGGCCGGGCGCGCACGATGGCAGGCGGGGAACACCGAGACCGTACCGGTCGGCCTCTTGAAGTCGAGGATCGCCGAGGGTGTGTCCGCAGTACTCGCTGGATCGGCCGGCCGCGGCGATGAGCGGATCACGTAGCCGAGGCCGCGAACGGTCTCGATATGGGGATGTGTGATGTCGATGGCCCGACGGATGGCACAGATATGGGCTTCGATCAGGTTCGGGTCATGGTCCTCACCGCCGTACAGCAGATCGAGGAGTTGAGGTTTGGACAGCACCTGATCGGGATGGCTCATGAGGATGCGGAGCAACTCGAACGGTGTTGCGGCGAGATCCACCGATTGGCCGCCGACACCGACGCGATGGGCGTCGATATCGAGATCGAGATCATCGACCTGCAATGTGGGCGACTCCTCGAGGCCGGTGCAGGTCCCAGCGAATGTGGCGGTGAGGAACCGCAGGGCATCGGAGTGATCGTCAACGGCGCCATCGATGGCCGCGACGCGCTGATAGACGATGGTCCTGACGTCGTCTGGGGAGCTGTGGGTGGTGCGCTCAGCTGGCTCGGCGCCGTTGCGGTGATCATGGGACTGGATCTCCACCACGAACGCCGGATCGCAGTTGCGGGTGACCTCGGTGGGATCGAGGCCGGGTCCGGCGGTGAGCGCGCTGAAGCCGCGGCGGTGGATCATCAGCGCAGCCCTCGACACCCGGGCCCAATCATCACCGTGGACCAAGATGTCGGTCATGGCGTCCCTCTTCGGAGTGAATTCACTGTGACCCGCATCGTAGTGTCTCAACCCGGCGGGGGCAATGCGGGCGATCTCCGGACCATGACGGAGGCGATGAGGCGCCAACCGACGAGCAACAGCGCGGTGGCGCCCAGGGTGACCCAGATGAATGCGCTCGCAGCGGTGTCACCGAACACCACCACCCGCAGACCGAGGCCGCCGACGGCGGTGATCGCCCAGAGGCCGAGACCGACGATCGGTGACCATGGTCGCCGCCAGACCTGCAATGCGATCCATGCGATGGCGAGTGCGATCAGGAACGGCGCTGCGCTCGCGGCGAGACCGCCGAGGCCCGGATCGAGGTCATGGGTCCGGCGCCCGAGCGCGACGAACCCGACCACCGCTGCGGTGTCGAGACCGGCTGCGATGCCGACTCGTCGCGGCGCGATCGCCCCGGTGCTCACGGCCGGGCCCGTGACACGGTCACGACCGTGTTGTAGTCCGGGATCCGGCTGGCCGGCTCGCGCGAGTCGGGCTCGCCGGTCAACAAGACATTGCCCTCGGGCCAGTGCACCTGCACACTCCGGCGTGCCAGGCGCACCACTTTCGCCCGGCCCTGATAGGTGCCGTGGGCGCTGGTCAGGGTGATCGGATCATTCGAGGCGATCCCCAACTCGGCGGCGTCGTCGGCGTCGAGGTAGATGTGGTCGCGGGCCGCGCCGGTCAGCGGGTCGGTCTCGGCGTGCACCATCGAGTTGAACTGTTTGCCGCGACGCGTCGAGCAGATGAACTCACCGGGTGCGAGACGGGTGGGTTCGGACTCGACCACGCTGAACCACGCTCTGCCGGTCGGCGTCGGGAACGAGCCGTTCGCGCACAGATGCCGGCCGCCGTATTGGACGGCATCGCCGGTGGTGGACAACTCGTCGATCCCGGCATACAGCGGCACCAGCCGCGAGATCTCGGCGCGCAGGGCGCGATTGTCCGCCCAATCGAAGCGGTCGCGCAGATCCGGCCGGACGCGCTGGGCGAGATCGGCGAAGATCCGCCATTCGCTGCGCGCCTCGCCGGGGGGATCGAGCACCTGGGGGCTGAACGCGATCTGGCGCTCGGTGGTGGTGGAGGTGCCACCGCCCTCCTGCTCGTAGCGCGTCGCGGCCGGCAAGAGGATCACATCGCCGTCGATGAGCATCTGTGAGGTCACCACGATGTCTTGGTGCACCCGCAGACCGACGCGATCCAGTGCGGCGGCGACCCGGCGCGGATCGGGCAGGATCTCGAGCAGGTTCGAGCCGTCGAGGAACAGCACGTCCATCTCGGCACGCTCGGCAGCGTCGACCATCTCAGCCGCGGTCAACCCGGGTTCGGCCGGCACCTCGAACCCCCATTGACGGCTCCAGTGCGCGACATGTTCGGCATCGATCGGATCACCACCGGGCAGTGCGGTGGCATACGCGCCCATTTCGGCGCCGCCTTGGACGCCGGAGTGGCCGCGGATCGGCATGAGACCGGCACCGTCGCGTCCGACATTGCCCCGGGCCAGGCCGATATTGACGATCGACTGCACCGCCTCGACCCCGTTGCGATGCTGGGTGATGCCCATCGACCACACCAGGATCGCCCCGGCGGCACCGGCATACATCTCGACGAGCGCATCGAGATCATCGCGATCCACACCGGCCTCAGACAGCAGTTCATCGAGATCGAGGCCGTCGAGGTGTTCGACGAGGTCCTCCCAGGACTCGGTATGGGCACCGATGAAGTCCAGATCGGTGCCGCCGGCTGCGATCAGGGCCTTGAGCACGGCATTCGCGAAGGCGACGTCACCGCCGGGCCGCACGGCGATATGCAGATCGCACAGCCGGGTGCCGAACAGCGCGGATTCGGCGTTCGACGGCACCCAGTAACGCTCGAGTCCGGGTTCGAGATACGGGTTGATGACGACCACTCTGGCGCCGCGTTTCTTCGCCAGATACAGGTATTTGGTGAACACCGGCTGGTTATTGGCCAGATTGGTGCCCCACAGCACCACCAGATCGGTCTCGAGGACATCGCGCATCGAACAGGTGCTGGCCGCCACACCGATGGTCTGTTTCAGCCCGACCGTGGACGGCGAATGACAGGTTCGAGCCGCAGAGTCCAGATTGGCCACCCCCATGGCGCGCACCGCCTTGGCGGCCGAGTAGTACACCTCGTTGGTGAGACCACGGCTGGTCAGGTAGAACGCGACGCGTTCGGGGGTGGTGTCGGCGATCGCCGAGGCCACTTCCCCGAGTGCCTCATCCCACGAGATCCGGCTGAAACCCGTCTCACCGCGCCGACGGCGCATCGGATAGGCGAGCCGACCGAGTTCGCGCAACTGTGTCGACGACCGTGTCGCCAGCGCAGCGGCGTCGCTCAACAGGTCATGATCCAGCGGTGGCGCCAGGTTCAACGGCAGCAGATTGAGGCGCGTCGTGCACAGATGGACACCGTCGAGGGTCCAGTCGTGCAGGCCGGCCACTCCGAGCGCACAGCCGTCGCAGACCCCTTTGGAGAGCACCCTCCAGGCATCGCGGGGTCGATGGCGGACCTTCCAGGCGACCTTGGCCATCTCGCCGAAATGGTTCGGTTTCTGATGGCCGAGACCGTTGGGCGACAGGCTCACCCAGGAGCGTGGCAGTTTCATCGTTCCTCAGGATGACAGCATCGGGCTCAGTTGCCACGCTCGAAGTGGCCGAGGTCACCTCGGTAGAACAGCATCGGACGCTTGGTATCGCTGTCGGGATGGTTCTCGAGCGAGGTCGCATGACCGAGCACGAAATAGTGGTCGCCCATCTCGTGGATCGCCTCCACCTCACAGTCGATCCACGCCAATGCCCCCGGGATCAGCGGTGAGCCGCTGTCGGGGGCCGCAGTCCAGTCGAGTCCGGCGAATCGCTCATCTTCGTTGCCCGATGACGCGAATCGCCAGCACAACTCGGCCTGATCGGCGCTCAGTTCATTGACGGCGAAGGATCCGAAGTGTTCGATGGCGCGCAGTGTCTCAGATGATGCTCCCGGCAGGAAGCCGACCATCGG
>SKFX01000091.1 GCA_007117775.1 Ilumatobacteraceae bacterium | reverse complement strand
GTGACGGTCTGCGAAGATGCCGGCTGTCCGAACCTCTCGGAATGCTGGGCTGAGGGAACTGCCACGTTCATGGTGCTCGGTGAGCGCTGTACGAGGGCCTGTGGGTTCTGTCTGGTGGACACCCGTCGTCCGGTCGCCCCCGATGACGATGAGCCGCATCGCGTCGCTGAGGCCGTTGAACGACTCGGTCTGGACTATGCAGTGTTGACCATGGTGGCGCGCGATGATCTCGATGATGCAGGGATGGGACATCTGGCCGCGTGTGTGGACGCGATCCGCTCCCGGACTCCGTCAACTCGCGTCGAGACCCTGATCTCAGATGCCAAAGGTGACCTGGCATCGCTCCAGGTGTTGTTCGATGTGCGTCCCGATGTCTTGAATCACAACATCGAGACGGTGGCTCGGCTGCAGCGCGCGGCGCGGCCTTCGGCGGGCTATGCCCGCAGCCTCGCGGTGCTCGCCGCAGCCAAAGGTGCCGGGCTGGTCACCAAATCGAGTCTCATCGTCGGGATGGGTGAGACCGACGATGAGGTGCGTGGATGTCTGTCGGATCTGGCAGAGATCGGCGTCGACATCGTGACGATCGGCCAGTATCTGCGCCCGACCTCGAACCATCTACCCGTGGCGCGTTGGGTGGAACCGCACGAATTCGAACGCTGGAGACAGATCGGGGAGCAGTGCGGTATCGGCCATGTCGAGGCCAGTCCACTGACCCGCTCGAGCTACCACGCGAAGGATGCCGCCGGGCGCGTCACCGCGGTCACCGTCTCGCGCTGAGCCGTGATTCGGTTCGGATCGAGTATCCGCAACGATGTGATCGCGCTGGTCGCGGCTGGCAGAATGAGACGATGAGCGATATCGCTGAGGTCTACCGCCACCGGATCGAGCGGGTTCGAGCTGCGATGTCTGAGCGCGGCGTCGATGCGGTGATGTTGTCGGCCGGCCATGACCTTCCGTATCTCACCGGCTATGAGGCCATGCCGCTCGAGCGTCTGACCATGCTCGTGGTCGATCAGCACCGCGTCCCGACACTGCTCATCCCACGCCTCGAGGTGGCCCGTGTGGAACCCCTCGACGGCGTCTTCGAACTCCAGCCTTGGGACGAGACCGATGATCCGGTGGCGCTGGCGGCGTCACTGGCGCGCGAGGCGCGCACCGTGGCGATCGGCGATCAGATGTGGGCCCGATTCCTCGTTGAACTGCTCGGCAAACTCCCCGGTGTCGAGTACCGGCGTGCCGTCGAGGTGGTCGGACCATTGCGGATGCGCAAAGACGATGCCGAAATTGCAGCCCTGGCCGCAGCCGGTGCCGCCGTCGATCGGATTGCTGCGCAACTTCAGGCCGGTGAGATCCCCCTGGTCGGTCGCACCGAGGCCGAGGTGTCGGCAGATCTCTCGGCGCGGATCGTCGCCGAGGGCCATGATCGGGTCAACTTCGCCATCGTCGCAGCCGGGGAGAACGCCGCGAGCCCACATCATCATGCCGGCGCTCGGGTGATCGGTGAAGATGAGATCGTGCTGTGTGATTTCGGGGGCACGATGAAGGGGTACTGCTCTGATACGACGCGCTGTGTGGTGACCGGCGCGATTCCCGCCGAGATCGCTGAGGCCTATGAGATCCTCCATACCGCCCAGCGCGCCGCGGTCGCTGCCGCGACCGTCGGCACTGCATGCTCACAGGTGGATCGAGCGGCGCGCCAAGTCATCGAAGACGCCGGCTATGGCGAGTATTTCGTGCACCGCACCGGACATGGCATCGGTCTCGAGGAACACGAGGATCCCTACATCGTCGACGGTAATGACCTCGCCCTCGAACATGGACATGCCTTCAGTGTCGAGCCGGGGATCTACGTCCCGGGCCGCTGGGGGATGCGTCTGGAGGACATCGTGGTGGCGACGGCCGATGGGCCGGTGTCGATGAACAACTCTGATCACCACCTGATCTCAGTCTGAGTCGGCCGATCGAGGGAGGTGGCTGGTCACCCGACCTCTTCAGGGAGCTGGATCGAAGGAGCGTTGGTCGATCTCGGTGGTGTAGTCGAGGAGTTCGATGATCACATCGGGCCCCTGATAGGTGGCGAGGATGCCGGTGTCGAGGACGCAGTAGACCTTGGACCCACCGTCGACGGGGATGCTCACACACTGTGCATCGCGTCCGGCCAGTTCGGCCTCAGAGAACTCGATCGGGCCGATCCGACGCCGGGCATCGGCACTCAATCTGGTGGCGGGACTGCGGTCGTAGAACTGATGGGTGACCTGCAGGTCACTGACAGCGGCGTCGTCGAGGGTGCCGCCGCAGATCACCTCATCGCTTCCGAGTACGGCATGATCCTCTCCGGCGGCTGGCACCGCACCGGTCTCACCGTCGTTATCACCGTCATCGCCGGCGTCGGGACGGTCGCTGGCGCGCGCCGGACGACACGTCGACACCGACGCCCCATCGATGAGATATCTGACCGGCCCGATGGTGATCGAACGGCGCTCATCGTCATCGTGTACTACCGTCGCTGCTCGAGAGATCGCGCCGAAGTTGTTCGTGATCTGATAGCTGGCGGTGAACGGTCCGGGTGTCATCTCGCTCAGGGATTGGGCCAGCGCATCGACACGGGCATCTCCGGTCGCCGGAAGACTTGCCTCATCTGACAGTGTCGGGCGCGGGCCGGTGAGACAACCCGTCGCCATCACCGAAACTGCAGCCACGAATCCCAGAGCACGGGTTCGACGGGGGGATCGGCGCGGTGGTGACATGGAGACCCTCAGGCTAGGCCGGTACCCTGCCGAGTCGTGATTCGCCTCGATGCCGCCACCGTGATGCTGCAGTGGGCTGTCGGTGGCATGGCCTTCACCTGGTTCACGACCCGTCGTCGCGAGGTCGGCTTGGGCTACGGCTGGTTGATGCGCGGGGTCTTTGTGGTGATGGCCGTCGCTGCGGTCGGGCTCGGAGTGCGTTTCAATCCGGATCCGGTTCGAGATCTCGCTGCGGTCGGCGTCGCGTTCGGTTGCGCGTTCGCCCTGGTGGTCTCGATCGTCAGGCGATCCGCCGGGGTGAGCGGCCAACGCGCCGATCATGATCGGCGCAGTGAGCGCGTCGCCGCGATGACCGGTATCGAGCGATCGTCGAACTCGCCGGTCCGCTCCGATGGTCGTGAGTTCCCTCCGGCACTCGATCTCGTGCCCGTCGGGATCGGTGTGGTCGGCCTCATCGCTGCGGGTGTCGATGCTGCCGTCGATGCCCATGTCGTGGTCTCGGTCCTGAGGGTGCTCGTCGGAGCCGCGTTCCTGGGTGCGATCACCGATGCGATGTTGCTCGGCCACTGGTACCTGGTCCAGCCCGGGCTACCGCGGCGGTTGCTCAATGAACTCGTGGCAGCAGTCATGTGGCTGTGGCCGGCCCAGGTGGCGGTCATGCTGCTCCCGCCAGGCATGTTGAGCGTGTTCACCGGTTCCATCGATGACGGGTGGGGTGGAACGCTCGGATGGTTGTGGGCGGTCTGTGCGGGGACGACCCTCGTATTGTTGTTCGTCACCCGCGCTGCGCTGCGCGAACGACAGTATTCGGCGGTCATGGCTGCGACGGGACTGCTGTATCTGGCGATCCTGACCGCCTTCGGCACCGATTTGGTCGCCCGGGCGGTTCTGTCGGGATGACTCCCTAGCATTTCGGGTCATGGAACCGTTTCCGCGCACCTTATTCGGCGACGAACACGATGAATTCCGGCGGGTCTTCCGCTCATGGCTCGACCATGAGGTCGTGCCGAACCATGAGGCCTGGGAGGCGGCCGGGATCGTGCCGCGCGAACTGTGGCTCGAAGCCGGCAAGCATGGCTTCTTGGGTCTGACCGTGCCAGAGTCCTTTGGCGGCGGCGGCGTCGATGATTATCGATTCGCAGCCATCATGGCCGAAGAGATCGGCTACACCGGCGTGATCGGCAGCGCGAATGGCATCACCTTGCACAACGATATTGTGCTGCCGTATCTGCTCGAGCTCGGCGATGAGGACCAGAAGCAACGCTTCTTGCCCAAGATGGTGACGGGTGAGTGCATCGGAGCGCTCGCCATCACCGAACCGAACACCGGCTCAGATGTCTCGGGTGTGCGCACCACCGCAGTGCGCCACGGTGACGTCTACGTCGTGAACGGCGCCAAGACGTTCATCTCCAACGGCATCCACTCCGATGTGGTGATCACCACGGTCAAGACCGATCCCGAAGCTGGCCACCGTGGAATGAGTCTGTTGCTCCTCGAGCGCGGTCAGGCCGGCTTCGAGCGCGGCCGCAATCTCGACAAGATGGGTATGCACGCACAGGACACCGCCGAGTTGTACTTCAGCGATGTCGAGGTCCCCGCTGCCAATCTCCTCGGAGAGGAGGGCCGCGGGTTCTACTACCTGATGACCAACCTCGCCCAGGAGCGTCTCGGTATCGCCGTTGGGGCGGTCGCTGTCGCTCAGGCGGCCATCGAGTGGACCATCGAGTACACCACGCAGCGCACGGCGTTCGGGTTCCCGGTCGCCTCGTTCCAGAACTCCAAGTTCGTCCTCGCCGAACTGCATACCGAGACCCAGGCGGCGCAGGTCTATGTCGACCGCTGCGTCGAATTGCACCTCGAGGGGGCTCTGAGTGCCGAACAGGCCGCTGCGGCCAAGTACTGGTGCACCGATCTGCAGAACAAGGTCGTGGACCGCTGCGTGCAACTGCACGGCGGCTACGGATACATGCGCGAATATCCGATCGCTCGGGCCTGGGCGGACTCGCGTATCCAGACCATCTACGGCGGGACCAACGAGATCATGAAAGAGCTCGTCGGACGATCCCTCATCGGCGGCTGATGGTCAGATCTCGCCGTCGTCGGGGCCTTACCCACCGCATAGTGATGTCGGTGGTCGCGGTCACGGTCGTGTTCGTTGCGAACGCATGGGTGCATGACGCCCGCGATATCGCCGATGCCCGCGCCACCGTGGTCTGGCCCGAGGCGCGTGCGGTGATGGTCGCTGCTGTTCCCGACGGTTCGGAGTCGACTGCCCACCGATCCGAGAACGGTGACGTCGGAGTCGACACAACAGCTGATGCCCCCGGAGTTCAGGGAGCACTCGAGGCGGCGCTGGAGGATTCGCCGATCGGGCCGGCCGATGCCCGCTGGGAGGTGCTCGCATCGACGCTGCGCGCATCGCTCGGTGGCAACGCTGCCTTTGCGGCTGCGGTGGTGATCGATGGCCAGGTGGCCTTCGAGATGGTGTCCGGCGAGCGGATTCCTGGTGTGCCCGCGGCTCCCGAGCATCGTTTCCGGCTCGCCAGCCTCTCCAAGGTCGTGACCGCAGCGGTGGTGATGCAGTTGGTCCAGGACGGACTCGTCGGCCTCGACGAACCCGTCGGCCAGCTGATCGCCGATCATTTCGGCGTCGGAACACTCGACGACGCGACCGCGTCGGTGACGGTGCGAGGGTTGCTCGGCCACACCGCTGGCTTCGGCAAAGACTGGTCGTTCTACTTCTCCGATGGTCTCGACAAACACTGGCGCGCCAATGCGGCCGCTGCGCTGCGGGCGGGTGCGTCGGGTTCGAGCGGATTCTCCTATTCCAATACCAGCTATGTCGTCGCAGGAGCGCTGGTCGAGGCGCTCACCGGGCGGTCCTATGAAGATGTTGTCACCGAGCGACTCTTGGTGCCGCTCGGGATTGAGGGACCGCGCCTCGGCGTGACCCAAGTGGTGGGGCCCGGAGAGATCCAGCATCGCAGTGACACCCATCGCAGCTATATGGAGGCACTCGGCCCGGCAGGGGGGAGGGTGATGAGCGCGGCGGAGATCGCCATCATCATCGATTCGCTGCGAACCTCATCGGCATCCTGGCAACCGCTGGCGTTCGCCACCGCGGCGGAGATGACCGCCGCTGTGGACGGGGGCTCGCTGTCGCATCGTTCGTATGGGCTCGGTGTGATGCGTTTCTCTGACGGTTCCTTCGGCCATACCGGAACCCTGCAGCAGACCCGCACCGTGGCGGCCGCCAGACCCGATGGTGTGACCTGGTCGGTCCTGGTCAGCGGGTCCCGGCCGGATTCATCACAGCGACTGCACGCCATCATGGAACGCGCCGTCTCAGCTGCACTCCGCTGAGTGTCGACAGGCGCTGATCGACGCCCCGAGCGCAGACCGCTCGATTCCCGAGCGCGGCTCCTAGGATCGCAGGGTCATGGATTCGCGATCGTTCCTCGGCCTCGAGCCGACCAAGAACCCCTTCCGTTGGGCGATGCCCGTGGACCGTGAGCTCTGCACCCTCGAAGGCTTCTTGTTCGGTGGGGCGGGCCTCGGTGCTGCGATCTCGGCGCTCGAGGGAACGAGTGGTCGCCAGTGTGTCTGGGCGACCGGGCAATATCTGTCCTATGCGATGGCCGATGAGTTCCTCGATATCGATATCACCGTGGCCGTCGAAGGGCATCAGATCACCCAGGCCCGCGCTGTCGGCCTGGTGGGCAATCGAGAGATCCTGACCGTGAACGCCGCGCTCGGTGATCGGCCTGGGATGCCCGAGGGCCAGTGGGCACAGATGGCGTCGGTTCCACCCCCATCGCAGTGTCCGGTTCGCGAGCCCCATCTCCCGGGAGCGACCAGCATCATCAACCGTCTCGAACAGCGCGCCATCGATTGGCGGGCGGTGGAGGACCTCGATGGAGAGATCGGCGATGGGCATACCCGATTATGGGCGCGGGTTCCCGAGCTGATCGACGGCGTCGATGCTTCGGCGCTGGCCATCCTCGGCGATTTCGTGCCGATGGGTGTCGGCCAGGCACTCGGGATCCGCGGTGGTGGCAACTCTTTGGACAACACTCTGCGCGTCGTGCGGCTGGTGCCGACGCAATGGGTCCTGCTCGATATCCAGATCCACGCGGTCGAGCGGGGATTCGGACATGGTCTGGTGCAGATGTATGCCGAGGATGGGACCCTCCTGGCCACCGCGAGTCAGAGCTGTATCGTGCGATTCTGGAAGGGCTGGCCACCGACCGTAGTGTCAGGGTCATGACCTCACCATCTGCTCCACTCCCGCGACGTCATGGAATGACGGTGCCGCTGCCGGGCCCGTTGCACTCCCATCGTGAACGACTGGTGGAATTGGCCGACCTCGGCTACAGCGATATCTGGTCAGCTGAGGCAGATGGCGCCGATGCCTTCACGCCGTTGGCGATGGCAGCTGCCTGGGAACCGCGGCTGCGCCTCGGCACGGCGATCGTCCCGGCCTATACGCGCGCTCCGGCATGTCTCGCCCAGTCGGTGGCGACGATGGCCGATGCCGCTCCGGGTCGTTTCGCCTTCGGCATCGGGTCATCGAGCAACGTGATCGTCGAGCGCTGGAACGGCCTCGAGTTCGAGGCCCCCTATCGTCGGGTCCGCGATGTGGTCCGGTTCCTGCGCGAGGCGCTGAGCGGCGAGAAGGTCAGCTTCACATCAGACTCCTTTAACGTGCAGGGGTTCCGTCTCGGAATCAGGCCTGAGCAGCCCCCGGCGGTGTTGATCGCGGCACTGCGCGAGCAGATGCTGGCACTCGCGGGGCGCGAGGCTGATGGAGCGATCATCAACTGGCTGTCGCCGGGGGATGTGAGCACCGTTGCCGGGATCGTCGATGAGGCGGCTGGTGGTGAACCCCGAGAGATCGTGGCACGGATCTTCGTGTGTCCGAGCGAGAACGCCGAGGTGGTGCGCCAAGCCGCCAGATTCGCGATCGCCGCATACCTGAACGTGCCGGTCTATGCGGCGTTCCACGACTGGTTGGGCCGTGGCGAGCAGCTCTCGGCAATGTGGTCGGCATGGAAATCGGGTGATCGCAAAGCGGCGCTCGAGGCGATTCCTGACGAGGTGGTCGATGATCTGGTCGTACACGGTTCTGCGGCGAGATGTCGCGCCCGTATCGATGAGTACTTCGAGCATGGGGTGACGACGAGCGCACTGGCGATCCTGCCATTGGATCCCGACGTGACGTTCTGGGATGCGGTGCGTTCGCTCGCGCCGACCGCCGACTGAACATCGACGGCTGCCTCAGCGCTGGTTCGCCGGGTGGAGGACCCTCAGGGGTTCAAGCGGCGCGGTCGCGGATGATCTCGGGGGGGCGCAGACGTCGGATCTGTTCGCTGTTGGCCTCGCTGGTGCGGGATGCGATGCGATCCTGGAGCACCGCCCGCATCTTGGCGACCTGGACGAGGCCGAGTTGGCGGGTGTGGGCATCGAGGCGGAAGCGAATCGGCGCCTCAGAGCTCGGCAGCAGGCTGAGCTGTTCGACGATATGTTCCGAGCTCTCCGAACCGGTGTCAGAACCGGTGCCGGCAACGGTGGTGGTTTCGGCTGCATCACTCATGCCACCATCATGAACAGCGGGTGTGACATCACCCAGACATTGCCTTTACGCTGGGGTTTCACCGGATGGTGTGCGCCCTCAGCGGGCGATGATCGCGACCGCGGTGATGATGAGCCCCGCGACGGTCACCACCGCGGCGAACGCGGTCGGGAACCACGATGGATAGCGACGTTGGTTCGGTGCGAGCACC
>SKFX01000034.1 GCA_007117775.1 Ilumatobacteraceae bacterium | reverse complement strand
TACCAGACCGAGAAGGTGCTGCGCGACCAGGGCGACAACGTCACCGCAGAGGAGAAGGCGGCGGTCGAAGGACCGCTGTCGGATCTGAAGAAGGCCCTCGAGGGCACCGATACCGAGGCGATCAAGACCGCCAGCGAGGCGCTGATGTCAGCCAGTCAGGCCTTCAGCCAGAAGCTCTATGAGCAGGCGGCGCGCGATACCGATGCCACCGGTTCATCGGCCTCGGGCCAAGACGCCCCCAGCGATGACGACATCGTCGATGCCGAGATCGTCGACGACGAGGGGTGAGCGGCGCCATGGGTGCAGGACCCGCCGACCATGATCCCGGCTCACCGGACGCGCCATCGCAGACCCCGAGCGATGACGTTCCGGCCGAAGATCCGGTTCTGGGCGAGGCGCTCGATGACTTCGATGCGGCCGTCGAGCACGGTGCCGATGAACTGCACGACCTCGAAGATGCCGTCGAACATGACATCGCCGAGGTGCTCGCCGAGCGAGATCAGTTCCGCGATATCGCCCAGCGGCTGCAGGCCGATTTCGACAACTACCGCAAGCGCGCCACCGCACAGAGCGCCGATGAGGTGGACCGTGCCACCGGTCGCCTCGCCGAGGCACTGCTGCCGGTGCTCGATGCCGCCGAGGCGGCTTTCGTGCGCCATCCCGATGAGGTCGGCCCATTGCTGAACGTGATGTTGACCGAACTGAAGAAGCACGGTCTCGAATCGCTCGACCTCGATGGTGTCGCGTTCGATCCCGAGGTGGCCGAGGCCGTCGCGCATGAACCCGGTGACGGCGGCGAGGTCGTCGTCGCCGAGGTGCTGCGCAGCGGATACCGCTGGCGCGGCCGCACACTGCGCGCCGCGATGGTGAGGACCAGGGACTGATCCGGAGCACCCATGGCAGCGCAGCGCGACTGGTTCGACACCGACTACTACCAGGTCCTCGGTGTGGCCAAGGATGCCTCCCAGAAGGAGGTCACCAAGGCCTACCGGAAACTGGCGCGCGAATTGCATCCGGACAAGAACCCCGGTGATGCTGCGGCCGAGGAGCGCTTCAAGAGTGTGAGTGCCGCCTATGAGGTGCTCGGCGATGCGACCAAGCGCGCCGAATACGACGAGGTCCGCGCCATGGGGCCGTCGCAGATGGGCGGCGGCCCGGGCAACTACCGATTCAACGTCGGGGACTTCAACGATGTCGACGGCGGTCTCGGTGATCTGCTCGGCCAGATGTTCGGCGGGGCGCGCGCCCGCGGCGGCGGGGCACGGCGCTCGCCGGCGCGCGGTGCCGATATCGAGACCCAGTTGACCCTCGACTTCACCGAGGCCGTCGGCGGCCTGACCACTGAACTGCATCTCACCACCGATGCCCCGTGCAGCACCTGTCATGGCACCGGGGCGCGACCGGGCACCACCCCGAGCGCGTGTTCGCGCTGTGGTGGTCGCGGTGCGATCGATGACAACCAGGGGCCGTTCTCGTTCTCGTCACCGTGTCCGGCCTGTCAGGGTGCCGGCCGGGTGATCGACTATCCGTGCGGGACGTGTTCGGGGTCCGGGATCGAGCGTCGGCCGCGGCAGGTCAAGGCCCGGATCCCCGCCGGGGTCTCCGATGGCCAGACGATCCGGTTGAAGGGTCGCGGTGGTCCGGGACACAACAATGGGCCCGCCGGTGATCTCCTGGTCCAGATCCGGGTGCTCCCCCATGAGCGTTTCGGGCGCTCGGGCACTGACCTGACGCTCACCGTGCCGGTGAGCTATCCGCAGCTCGCGCTGGGTTCGGTGATCGACGTGACCACACTCGGTGGCGACACCGTGAAGCTGCGCCTCAAGGCCGGCACGCAGAGTGGATCGCGCCATCGGGTCCGTGGTCACGGTGTCACGACCACCTCCAAGCGCTCCGGTACAGTCTCAGGTGACCTGATCGTCACCGTCGAGGTCCGGATCCCGACCGAACTCAGCGACGCCGAGCGCGCCGCCATCGAGGAGTTGGCCAGGGTGACGGGTGAATCGGCCGGCGATCAGGAGACCACCGGGGCGAGGAGCACCACATGAGCACCGAATCGCGCAAGACCAAGGCGGTGTACGTGATCTCGGTGGCGGCCGAACTGTCGGGGATGCACCCCCAGACGCTGCGGATCTACGAACAGCGCGGCCTCGTGCGCCCGGCGCGCACCCAAGGTGGCAGCCGCCGCTACAGCGAGCGTGACCTTGAGATCCTGCGTCGGATCTCCGAACTCGCTGAACAGGGGATGAACCTCGAGGGGATCAAGCGCGTCATGCGCTTAGAGGATGAGAACGCGAAGCTGCGCGCCGAACTCGATGCGGCGCGCGAACAACTCGACCGGGTCCACACCGAGGCCGAACGACGGCAACGCCGCGATCTGGTGCCGTTGCGCCAGGCGGTGGCGATCTTCGGCGAACGGACGCGATTCCCCACGGCTGACTGAGTCCGGACCGCATGGCCCGGCCACGTATCAGATGCGCTGTTCGACGAGGGCCTCGATCATCTCGGCCACCGCATCGTCGGTATTGGCACCGATGACCTGATCGGCGCGTTCGCGGACGCGGGCCTCGGCATTGGCGACGGCCACCCCCCATCCGGCCCACGCCAGCATCGTGAGATCGTTCCAGTCATCACCGACGGCCAGCACCGCATCGGCCTCGACACCGATCTGTTCGCACAGCCACGCCACCCCGGTGCCCTTGTCGACATCGGCTGGGCCCAATTCGGCGGCATCGGCGCCCATATGGCTGACCGTGAGCGTCTCGCCGAGGATCACCGGCAGTTCCTCCACGAGCCGGTGGGCGCCGATGGCGGGGTGGAAGACCATCAACTTGTAGGCCTCGTCGCCGTCGAGTCCGAGGACATCGTCGACGGGTTCGGATCCGAGATCGACCGGCATCCGCTCGGCGAAGCCGGGCTCATGGGCGAAGCCGGTATCGGTCGCCAGCGCGAAGCCGAATGCCGGGTCATGGGCGCGCAGCGTCTCGATCGCCGAGCGCGCCCGTGCGGCCGGGAAGCCGACCAGACGCATCAGTTCGGCTCCCGGGAACTTCGCCACCATGGTGCCATTCGAGCCGACCGCGTAGTCGAGCAGATGTCCGATGCGATCGGTGACGCCGCCGAGCATCATCGGCGGCCGTCCCGTGGCGGCGACGATCACGATTCCGGCCCGACGGGCCGCTGCGAGCGCATCGAGCGCCCGATCGGTGATCGTGCCATCGGGCTGCAACAGCGTGCCGTCGAGGTCGATGGCCACGAGTGCGATGCGATCGACGTCGCAGTCCGGTCCGGCGTGGCTCATTGCAGATGTCCCAAGGTCTGATTCAGCACCGTGCGCAGCGAGGACTCGTCCACGAGTCCATCATCGCCTCCGATGATCATGGCGGCGATATCGATTGGTTCCAAGGCGGTGATCTCGGGCAGTGGTGCCCGCAGCTGGACGAGATGGCCGATCGGATCGAATGCCGGTCTCGGGATCTCGACCGGTCGGTGCGCGACCGGTTCGCCATCGATCGGTCCATCATCGATCCCGATGGCGACGCGCTCGTCGGCGTCACCATCTGCATCGTTGTCGTCGGCGAGCGCGGCCTGATCACCCCAGCGATCGATCAGACCCGGATCGAGCGTGATCTGGTCAGCTGCGGAGAAGATCGCCGTGACGACGTGTTTGCACGCGACGCGCTCGCCACGGTGACAGCTGCATCGCCATGACAGCCGCGTCCGATCCGGCACCGTGCCGGCGGTGGCGTTGAACAACTCGACGCGGTACGCCTCGGGGGCTGAACCCTGGACCATGACCACCAGTGCCCCGTCGATCGTGGTGATATCCACCACCGCTTCGTCCGCGAAGAGCAGTTTGCCGTATCGCAACTGCACCGGATCGGCGATCTCGGCGGTCAGCACCCGGAGTCGGGTGGCTGGGATCGTGCCGGGGTGCTGACGGCCGATGGGCCGCCGCGGTGCGCTCACCGTGCACCTCCTCTGACACCGTGGTCCACACCGGCAGCGGCGCGTCGGGCGCGGTGGCGCTCGGTGGGGCTGGGCTGTTGGTGTTCGAGCATCACGAGTCGTCGCAGCTCGTCGGTGTTGAGGTCCGCGAGCCAGTTCTCCGCTGAACCGATGACGGTGTCGGCGAGACGCCGCTTGTCGTCGATCACGGTGCTGATGCG
This sequence comes from Ilumatobacteraceae bacterium, assembly GCA_007117775.1. GTDB lineage: Bacteria > Actinomycetota > Acidimicrobiia > Acidimicrobiales > Ilumatobacteraceae > CSBr16-110. The sequence goes on along the minus strand of SKFX01000034.1, from coordinate 4,547 downwards.
TTCTTCGATCGTGCCTTCACACACCAGTTTGTGTACGTGCACGGTCCGGTGCTGGCCGATCCGCCACGCCCGATCGGTCGCCTGGTCCTCGACGGCGGGATTCCACCAGCGGTCATAGTGGATGACCTGAGTGGCCGTCGTCAGGTTGAGGCCGGTGCCACCGGCCTTGAGCGACAGCAGCAGCACCGGTGGGCCGCCGCCGGTGTCGAACCGACTGATCATCGCCTGGCGCTGGCTGCGGCTGACACCACCGTGCAGGAACTCGGCTGTGATCGAGAACCGCTCAGCGAGATGACGCTGCAGCAGTGCGCCCATCTCGGTGAACTGCGTGAAGACCAGCGCACGCTCGTCGAGTCCGAGGAGGTCTGCGAGCAGTTCATCGAAACGCTCGAGCTTGCCGGAGCGGCCGTCGAGTCGTGAACCATCGGCGAGTGCATGGGCGGGATGATTGCAGATCTGCTTGAGGCGGGTGAGTGCTGCCAGCACTCGGCCCTGGCGCTGCATCCCCTCGAGGTGGTCGACCTCATTCAGGAGTTGATCGGTGACCTCGCCGTAGAGCACGGCTTGTTCATGGGTCAATGACGCATACGCGATCTGCTCGATCTTGTCGGGCAGATCAGGCACCAGGCGTCGGTCCGCCTTGGTTCGGCGCAGGACGAACGGCCCGGTCAGGGTGCGGAGTCGCTCTGCGACCGACTCGCTGCCGAAGCGCTCGATGGGCATGGCATAGCGCTCGCGGAACCGCTGCTGGGATCCGAGCAGGCCGGGCACCACCGTGTCGAGGATCGACCACAACTCCACCAGCCGGTTCTCCACCGGGGTGCCGGTGAGTGCCACCTTCTGGTCTGCGATGAGGCTTCGGGTGGCCCGGGCCACCTTGGTGTTGGGGTTCTTGATCATCTGGGCCTCGTCGATCACGACCGTCGACCATCTGACGGAGTGCAGATCCACATCGCGCGCGATCAGGCCATAGGTGGTGATGACCACATCGGCGGCCACCGCGCCATCGTCGGTGGAACTGAGGGTGCGGTCGTTGCCGTGGTGGACCTCCACCTGCAGTGACGGTGCGAAGCGCGCCGCCTCGGCCTCCCAGTTGTGGACCACGCTGAGCGGGCAGATCACCAGGTGTGGTCCGGGTCGCGCCAAGAGGTGCGCCAGCGCGGTGGCGGTCTTGCCGAGGCCCATATCATCGGCGAGACAGCCACCGAGACCCATCGATGCCAAGAACTCCAACCATCCGAGACCCCGGCGCTGATAGGGCCTCAGCGCGCCCTTGAATCCCTCGGGTTCCGGGGCCTCGGCGAGGCGTTCGTCATCGAGGCCGCCGAAGAGGGTTGCGATCCAATCCGGCCCGAACAGCGATGACCCGAGGTCATCGGGACGCGATGCATCGAGGACCACTTCGAGGTCATCGGAGTCGAGGTAGTTGAGCAGATCGGTGGCGCTGGCGCGCGGCTGCTGCTGTCGTCGCTCGAGTTGGGCGCGGGCACGGCGCAAGACGGCGGGGTCGATACGCACCCAGCGGTGGCCGGTGTGCAGCAGCGTCGATCCCGACGCGACGGCGCGCGCCAGCTCGGTCTCTGACAACGGTTGCCCGTCGATGCTCACCGACCAGTCGATGACGGCCTCAGCGCCGAAATGGCTGCGCCGATCATCGGCGGGGGCCGGCCGTGCCTCGCCGCGTACCCGCGGGGTGGTGTTGACCAGCAACTCGGGTCCGAGCAACTCGATGCCGAGTCCGCCGAGTTGTTCGGTGGCCTGTTCCAAGAACACGTCGAGGTCATCGGTGCTGATAAGGACCTCGGTCGGTCGGTCCTGGCCCGCCCATTCGTCGAGGGGACGGATCGCAGCAGCACAGCATTCAGCAGCGCTGAGGACCACGGTGCCGAGCGCGTCGAGGCGATCGAGCACCCCGCGATCGTCGGGTGGACCGGTGTCGGTGTCGGTGGCGAGTGCGATCGCAGCCGGTGTGCGTTCCCAGATCTCAGCAGCACTGCACCATCGGCCCGGATCGTCGAGGTCGACCACCTCGAGGACCACCGCCCAGGGCTCGGACGGATCCGGTGGCGGCACCAGGCGCAGTTGCGGGACCAACTCGGTGGCCCCGATCACCCGGCGGCGGGCTCGACCGAGTGTGCGCTCGAGCGCCATCAGATGGTCGCGGGCGCTGCGATCCGAGACGGCGACCGTCGGATCGGGGCGACTGAGCGCGGTGAATGTCGAGCGGATCGCCGTCGTCGTGGGGTGGCGTCGCCGGGGAAGATCGAGGCGGATCCGTCTCGCGGCCAACTGGGTGCGGATGATGTCGTCGACGAAGCGGTCGACGATGGTGCCAGCTCGGATCGGCTGGTCCGCCGACCCGTCGTCACCGGAGCCACCGAGGGTGTCGATCCCACCGATCGTGCCCGGATCCATGATCGGGGTGCGTCCGGCTGCGATCACCGCCGGCATCGCAGCGTCGAGTGCGTCGAGCAGTGGATCGATCTCGGGGCCAGCCAGCGCGCCCCAGCGCGCCGTGGCACTCATGGCATCGGCGTCACCGTCGATCTCGAGCACCGGTGCCACCCGATGGGCGATGACGAGTTGCTGGGCGAGTTCGGCCACCCGGGCCATCCAGGCGATCGAGTCCGAGACGCCAGCCGGGGTGGGCGCGAGCCAGGTGGCTGCGGCGGCGGGTCGCAGGCTGATACACGATGCCCACAGGTGATGGTCATCGTCGAGTTCCAGCCACAGCCGTGCCAGTGATCCGAAACTGGTCGGTGCGTACGGCCACTGAGGTTGGTCGGTGGTGACGTCGCGGTTGAAGGCCCGATACAGCCAGGCCCGGTCGGCGGTGTGCTCACCGTTCCAGCCCCACAGGTTCAACCGGTCGGCGAACCAGGTGGCGTGGGACACGGGTTCGGCACGCCAGCGGGACATGCAGCGACCTTATCCAGTCGGTCTGACGCGCCGAGTGAGAGCGCTCAGCGGTGCCGTTGTGCTCAGAGGGCTCAGGGAGCGTCGGCGTACCGCAGGTAGGGCTTGAACTCCTCGACGTTGTCGAAGCGCTCTTTGGCGTCCTCGGTGGACATGGCGAGCGAGACGATGACGCGGTCGCCGGGACGCCAGTCTGCGGGCGTGGCGATCGGATCGCGGTCGGTGGCCTGCAGGGCGTCGATGACCCGAACGATCTCGTCGAAGTTGCGGCCCACCGACTTGGGGTAGGTCAGCATGAGGCGGATCTTGTGCTCGGGGTCGATCACGAAGACCGATCGCACCGTTGAGGTGTCGCCCTCACCGGGATGGATCATGTCGTACAACTGCGCGATGGCACGGTCGGGATCGGCGACGATCGGGAAGTTGAGCGCGGTACCGGTGACCTCGCCGATATCGGGAGCCCAGGCGTGGTGGTCCTCGATCGGGTCGATGGACAATGCGATCGGCTTGGTGTTGCGCGCCGAGAATTCGCTCATCAGTGCAGCGGTGCGACCCAACTCGGTGGTGCATACCGGGGTGAAGTCTGCGGGATGGCTGTAGAACACGACCCAGGAGTCACCCTGCCAGTCGGGGAAGGTGATCTCTCCGTCGGTGGTCATGGCGGTGAAGTCGGGGGCGGTGTCGCCGAGGTGGAATCCCATGATGGTCCTGCTTCCGTGCTGATGTGGTCGGGGGTGTTGCGATTGGGGGTGTTGTTCGGTGCTGATGGCGCCGTGTGGTCACCGTATCGACACCACGGTCCCGATGCACAATTTGTACGGACAATTATGCTCGGCGCAACGGTGTGGATCAGGGGCCATTGGTCCCGAATGCCGTGAGAACTCGGTCACACCTCAGCGGACCGGGATCCACGCCAGGCAGATCTGGGTGACGCGCACATCGGCCTTGCGGAGTTTGATCGACGCGGTCGTGATGTCACCGGCTGCGTCGGCCCAGCGCGCACCGATCGACTCGATCTCATCGGTGAGTTCGGCCTCGAGGCGTTCGAGGTCCTCGGTGAGACGCGCCGCCTTGTTCTCGGCGGCCGCGGTGCGCTTCTGCGATGCGGCGGTGGTGCCGCGACGCCCGGCCGCAGTACCGGCCTTGCCGAGGGTGGTCCCGAGGATCGCCCCCGCGTTCTTTCGTCCGCCGAGGATGCCCCCGAGGATCGAACCGGCCGTCGACAGCAACTCCGAGTTGCGGCGGCCGCGGGCCTGTTCGGCGAGGACCTCTGCCTGATCCTCGGCGGCCTCGATCTGATCGCGCAGTTTCAGGGCCCGCTGTTCGTATTTATCGCGCAGTGCCGCCACCTCACGGTCGGCTTCATCGCGGGCGCGGCGTTCACAGCGCTCGGCGAACGCCTCAGCGGACTCATCGATACGCGCCCACAGCTTGAGGGTGGTGTTGGCCGGGATCTCGAGGGCTTTCGCGCGCGTCAGATGGTCCACGATGGATCGCTCGACACCCTTGAACCAGGCGGCTCGGCCCACCGGTGCATCGGGCAGTCGGTAGATGATGCCGTCGGGTGCCTCGCTGCGCAGATCGCGATCGTCGTAGTCCACTGCGATGGCGTCTGATCCGTCGACGCGCTC